>CAIXIJ010000064.1 GCA_903919455.1 uncultured Acidimicrobiaceae bacterium
GGTGTGGGCGCGCAGCCCGTCGAGGAACTTCTCGGCGTGCGCCACGATGCCCGTCTTCACTTCGCCGAGCACGGCGTCGCCCACCTCGGTGTGAGCCAGCGCGTGCTCGATGACCTCGCGTGCCTCGCGCAGCGGACGAGCTGATGCATCGATGGCGAGCGCAGCCTCGTAGCCGAACAGGTGCCCGGTCATCGCCGACAACACGAACGCCAGCGAGGAATCCACCGATGGCACCGTGAGCACGGCAGCGGCTCCACTGAACCGCTCGTCGGCATCGGTGGCCACCACGATGGGCGTGGCCTTGTGCGCCTTGTAGATGGCAACTTCCTTTGCCACGTCGTCGGCGGTGCCACCCACCAATCCGGCGGCGCACACCAGGATGAGCGGCTCGCTGGAGAGGTCGATGTGCTTCTTGTCTTCGGTGACGTCGCAGGCGATGCTCTTGTAACAGAGCTCGCTGAGCTTGATGCGCACTTCCTCGGCGGCCACCACGTTCGGGCCGTTACCCACGATGGCCCAGTAACGCTTGGCCGGCGCGAAGCGGCGAGCAGCATCGGCGATGGCGGGGCGGTTGGCGATGACGTTCACCATCGCGTCGGGCAGCGTGCGCAACGAGGTGAGCAGGTCGTGACGACGCTGCGCCGTGCCGCGCCCGGCCGCCTCGGCGATGCCGCAGGCCAGCAGCACACCGGCCGCCACCTGCGCATAGAACGCCTTCGTGCTGGCGACGCTCATCTCCACGTCGCGCCCGTCGCTGGTGTACATCACGCCATCGGACTTATCGGTGAGGTCGCTGCCGCGACGGTTCACGATGGCGATCACGGAGGCACCACGACCGCGGGCCAGATCCACCGTGCGGTTCGTGTCGGTGGTGGTGCCACTCTGGCTGACGGCCACGATCAGGGTGTCGCTCATGTCGAGCCGTAGATGGAAGCCCGACAACTCGGTGGCGGTGATGGACCGCACGTCGAAAGCCCCGCCGCACAGGTCGTCGAGTACCTCCGACATGCTGCAACCGGCCACGAACGCGGTGCCCTGGCCGATGACCCGCACCTTGGTGATCTCACCCGACGCCAACCGCTCGCGGATGTCGGTGGGAAGGATTCGCTCGCCCAGCACTGCACGCAGGCCCTGCGGCGTCTCGGCGATGCGGCCGCGCAGCGTCTTGCGGAAGCTCTGCGGCGCCTCGGTGATTTCCTTCAACAGGAAGTGCGGCGCATCGCCGCGATCGATGTCGCGGGTGGTGACCTGTGCAGTGACCACCTCGCCGGTGTCGATGGGCAGATCGGTGCCGTCGTAGGCCATCCGCCGCACACCGGCCAGTTCGCCCGCATGGGCGCCGTCGAGCACGAACACCTGACCGCGGCTGCCGGTGTCGGATGCCGTTTCGCCGTCCACGCGGAGGTAGTGCGGGGTTTCTTCCACCACGCCGTAAGGCTCACTGGCAACGATGAACAGATCCTCGCCAAGGCCGACGTAGATGGCCTGGCCGCTCCCGCGCAGCGCGAGGTACACGCTGTCGGGCGAGTCGGCGGCCTGGGCACCGATGGCCACGCTGCCCTCGAACTCGGCCACCGTGCGGCGGAACGCCTCGGTGAGATCGCCGTTGCTGTGTTGCGCCTGGAGCGCCATCACTGCCGGGATCACCTTCGCGTCGGTGGTGATGGGGCCAGCGATACGAAGGTTGTGGGTGACCTTGATGTCGGCGTGGTTATCCACGTCGCCGTTCAGCACGGCCACGGTGTACGGGCTGTCGTCGCCGCCACGCAGTTCGCTCTGCTCGCCATTCACGGGGTGACAGTTCGGCTCGCTGATGATGCCCACGCTGGCCCAGCGCGTGTGCCCCAGCACCGACACCCGGGCATGCGGCGACAGCAGCGCCAGCCGCAGCAGTTCGTCGGCGTGTACTGCAGCGCGCAGTGCCTTCACGTTGTCGCCGAGTTCGCCGATTTCGGCTGCTGCCTTGTAGACGAAGCTGATGCTCGGGCCGGCAATGCGTACCGAACCGTTCTGGAACAGCGGGTCGGTGCCGCGCTTGGCAACCAGTGACTGCACCGCCGGATCGGCCGCGTCGAGGCCGTGGTGCCACACGAACACGTGGATGCCGGCGCTGTCGCGGCCACGAACTTCCATGCGGTCGATGGCCGACAGCGCTTGCTGAATGGATAGGTACCCGGCCACCGCCGCAGTACCGGCATCGCGCCCGGAGAACGCCGCCACGCAGTTGGCGGTACGGATGCGATCGTTACGCACGGCCCACACGGCATCGCGCAGCGCCAGCAGTTCGGCGTTTGCCGCTTCGAGCGCCTCCACCGAGAGGTCGACGGCGGCTTCGAGCTCGGCGTCGCGCTGGGCGATGCGGGCATCGATCTGATCCAGACGGGCGGTGATACCGGTGATCAGCTCACTGCGGCCAACCAGCGCCAGCGAGCCGGGCACACCGTGGAGAAGGCGATCCACCTCGGCAACCGATGCCGCTGCATCCACCAGCACCGGCGATGCCACGGCGGTGTCGAGCAGGCGCAGCAACTCGTCGGCGGTGGGGGCCATCCGCTGAGACGGACGGGACACGATCGCAACGATGCCGCACATGACGAACAGGTTACCGAGTGCCGCCGACGCCGAGAGTGCAGCCGCTCGACGTCACATTCGGCAGCCAGAACACAGCAGGCCCGGACGGGCGTGTCAGAGCAAGGGATTGATAGTGGGGCTCGTGCGCGGACTGCCCGAAACGCCGAGTTGCCCGTTGGTGTTGAGCCCCCAGCCAACTGCATCGTTCGGCGTTCGAACCGTGCTGGGTGCCACGGCCAGGGTGTGCGCTCCACCCAACACCAGACTCTTGACGCCATTCAGTACGCCACTGCTGAGCAGCGTCGCCACGCGGCGGTTCACCACATCGCCCAACCCCAGTTGCCCGCTGGTGTTGGCTCCCCAGCACAACACGCGGGCTGCAGTGCCAGCGCCGCGAATCACGCAGGCGTGGCCTGCACCGGCCGACACCGTGGTGGCGCCGCTGAGCAACGCCGTTGCCGACGTCTTCACACCGACAGGAACCTTGCTGCGGGTGACGGTGTTGTTACCCAGTTGGCCCGAGGCGTTGTTGCCCCAGCAGCGAACGGTGCCGTTGGAGATGCGAGCGCAGGCGAAGTCGGCGCCCACCGCGATGGCGGTGGCCTTCGCGGCCACCCCGTCGATGCCCGCCACCTGCACCGGAAACTTCGACGACACCAGCGTGTTGTTGCCCAATTGCCCCGCCGAGTTCCGACCCCAGCAGCGCACGGCGCCGTTCGACATGAGCGCACACGCCGTGGAGCCACCGGCGGCCACCGCCGCGACACCCTTCAGCGCCACGCCAGCCCGAGCGTTCACGGCGACGGGCCGCACACGCTGCACGACAGATCCGTCGCCCAACTGACCCGCCTCGTTCGCGCCCCAGCACCGCGCCGTACCGGTCGCTCCCGGGCTGTTCACGGCGCAGGCGAACGACGCACCGGCAGCGACAGCGGCCACACCGGTCGCCGCGGTTGTCGCGCTGCTCATCACCGACGTGGGCACCGATCTCGATGACCGCGTGCCATCACCCAGTTGCCCGGTTGTGTTGAGGCCCCAACATTTCACCCGGCCAGCAGCCACCGCGCACGTGAAGCGCTCGCCCGCAGTGATCTGCGTCGCTCCCGCCACACCGGTCGCCACCACTGGCAGCGTCGACGACACCAATGTGCCGTTGCCCAGCTGACCGCTCGCGTTCGAGCCCCAGCAACGCACCGTGCCGTCCGACACGCGAGCGCACGAATGCGCCACACCCGCTGCCACCTGGTTGGGCGCAGGGTTCGCGACGAAGGGGACGACGTTCGCGCCCGTAGATACCGGCGACGTGCCGGCTGCATTGGTGGCGGTGGCCGTCAGCGTGTAGCTCACGCGGTTCGACAACCCAGAGAGGACGAACGCCGTAGCCGGGGGAACCACTTCCACCGACACGGGGTTGCCCACAGCGGGCGTAGCGGTGACGGTGTACGAATCAACCGTCGGAGCCGCGGTGACCGGTGTGATGGTGCCGCCGATCGCGCCACTGACACCAAGCGTGAACGACGCACCGAGGGTGGGTCCCGTGGCCGGCGCGTTGAACGGACTGAAGCCGTTCACCTTGCCCACACCGTCGAGGGTGAGTTGCACCGTGGTGGCCCAGTAACGCTCGACCGCACCGTTCAATGTGCACGCCACGCCGAGGCGGTACGCACCTGCGGCCAGATAGTGAGCCGGGAACACCGTGAACTCGAACGTGTTCGGCAGCCCCACGATGGCCCCGGTCGTCACGGCAGTGTTCACATCGACGAACGGGTTGCCCGATGCGTAGAGCAGATCCACCTGTGCCCCCGCCGGTGCGCTGGGCACGCCGCCGAGATACGTGAGCTGCGACACGTCGACGGAACTGGCCGCCAGAAACGTTTGCCAGCGGTAGCCGCCGCTGGCGGAATCGCCCGGGCACGCCGCGCCCGCAGGAAGGATGAGCTGAAACGAGGTCGTGCCCGATTTGGGGAATGTCGACGCCGAACCCGCAGGGCTGGCGTTCGGTGGCAGCGCGGCAGACGCAGCCCCCGAGGGAAGCAACGTTGCCGTCAAGGCGACGGCACTCACGAGCGCCGCGGCGCGACGAGCGAAGCGGTGGAGATGTTGGCCCAGGAAGTTCAGGCGTCGATCGTTTCGCGAGCCTCGGCATCGACGAACTGATGCTCGGTGTCGTCGCCGAAGGACGGCGGCATTGCCGCTGCCTGTTCCGCAGCCAACCGCGCCCGGCGGGAAGTGAGCCAACGCATGAC
>CAIXIJ010000065.1 GCA_903919455.1 uncultured Acidimicrobiaceae bacterium
CCTGAATGCTGCCGACGATGCCGGGCAGCACGCCGAGCACACCGGCCTCGGCACAGCTGGGCGCCAGTTCGGCGGGCGGCGGCTCGGGCACCATGTCGCGGTAGGTGGGCCCCTGCAGCGGGTGGAACACGCTGACCATGCCTTCGAACCGGAAGATGCTGCCGTGCACCACCGGAATGCCGAGCTTCACACTGGCATCGTTCAGCAGGTAGCGGCTGGGGAAGTTGTCGGCGCCGTCGACGATGATGTCGTAGCCGCTGATGATGTCCATGATGTTGCTGGCATCGAGGCGGGTGTCGTAGGTGACGACGTTCACGTCGGGGTTGAGCAGCGTGAGCGTCTTCTTGGCGCTGTCCACCTTGCGATCGCCGATGCGATCGAGGTTGTGGAGGATCTGGCGCTGCAGGTTGCTGGCATCCACCTCGTCCATGTCGACGATGCCGATGGTGCCCACGCCGGCCGCAGCGAGATACAGGGCCGACGGCGAACCGAGCCCGCCAGCCCCGAGCATCAGCACCTTGGCGCCGAGCAGCTTCGCCTGGCCTTCGGTGCCCACTTCCGGCAGCAGCAGGTGGCGCATGTAGCGGTTCTTCTGGTCTGCGGTCAGCACCACCGGGGTCTTCCAGGCGCGGCCCTCGTCCTTCCACTTGCCGAAGCCGCCAGCCATCGACACCACATCGGTATAGCCAAGCTCCTGAAGGGTCTTTGCAGCGAACGCGCTGCGCACACCGCCTGCGCAATACACGACCACCTGTGCGGTCTTGTCGAGCAGTCGGCCTTCCACCTGCGCCTCGAGGTGGCCGCGCGGAATGTGCACGACGCTGGGGAGCGCACCCTGGTCGTATTCGTCGGGCTCGCGCACGTCGAGCACCAGCGAACCACCGGCGATCAGGTCCGACGCCGTCGCAGTGTCGACTTCGCGGATCTCGGCCTTGGCAGCAGAGAGAAGGTCACGGAACGTTGCCATGGCAAAAGACTACCCGGCTGGTCGGGATTCGTCACTGGGCGCAGTTACCCGCAGAGCGCCGGCAGTGTCTCGGCCAGACGGCCGAGGATCACCGCATCAGCGAAGCGATCCATCTTCGTGGGTTCGCCGTTCAGGATCACGATCTTCGCTCCCGCGTTCTTGGCGCGCGGCACCACGTTCGCCGCAGGGAACACCGACAGCGACGAGCCCGCTGCGATGAGCACGTCGCACCGGTCGGCCGCCGACAGGGCCGCGTCGATGACCTCGGGGACCAGCGCCTGTCCGAAGGAGATCGTGTCGCTCTTCAACACTCCTCCACAGAGCTCGCACGGCGGGTCGTCCTCCCCCGCGCGCACGCGCTCAAGCACAGAGAGCATCGGTCGACGGTCGTTGCACTCCCAGCATCGCGTCCAGTGCATGGTGCCATGCACCTCGATGACCTTGGCCGGATCGTTGCCCGCCTTCTGGTGTAGCTCATCGATGTTCTGTGTGACGAGTGCCAACAGCCGACCGGCGGTCTCCAACTTCAGTACTGCTCGATGTGCCTCGTTCGGCTGCGCCTCCCAAGCGGGTGAGTGCAGGCGGTTCTGCCATGCCAACTTCCGCAGCTCGGGATCGGCCAGGTAGTGCTGCAGCGTTGAGGCCTTCTCGGCGGCAGGGTTCTTCGTCCACAGACCATTGGGGCCACGGAAGTCGGGGATGCCCGAATCGGTGCTGATGCCCGCGCCCGTGAACACGACGATGCGTGACGCAGCCTCGACCCACCCGCGCGCCTGTTGGAGTACTTCCATACCCAACAGTGTGTCGGCCGCTGCACGTGAGCAATCGCGACAATTTCGAGAAAATCCGTCAACCCCAACGACACACATGCCGAAGAAAGTGGTGAGCAACACTTCACGCCGGGACGGTCCCGGCGAAGACGCCTCGGCGGAGGCCGCGTCATGCGACACGTCGCATTCACCACACGTTGGATACTGGCTGCCTCGGCAGCGGTCACGGTCGCCTGGTCGGGCGGCGTGGCTCTTGCACGGTCCTCTCAAGAGGCTCCGCGCATCGGAAAAGTGACCCAGGAAGAGGTGCACGATTCGAGCGAACTCCGCGAGGAGGCCGAGTGCTGGGGTGGGCCTGCTCCCACCACAACGCTTCCACAGTTGGGCGGCGTCACCCAGACCATCATGGTCACGGTCGAGCGAGTGGCCATCCTGAAGCTCGACTCGCGCGGCAAGGTAAAGGCCGCCGAGACGAACACCGGGTGCGCCCCTCACGCAGGCGACCGCATCTACATCGTTCAGGCAGATGGTTCTCTGGTTGAGGCTCCCAAGTTCGATCTGGAGCGCACCAAGTGGACGGGCGACTTCAGGAACTTCGGCTTCATCCCGCAGGACTAACCAGTCCAGCGAAGTTTGCCGATCGGCGGTTCTCGATGTGCCCAGTGGGGGTACGACTCCTCCCCCACTCGCATCCTGAAGGGAGCCGATATGCCGGCCATCGAGTTCGCCCCCACCGAACCCACACTGATGGTGGTGCCGTGGCACGACCCGGTCGTAGACCATGTGGGCTTTGAGGTCCGCAGCACCTACGTCGAACTCTTTTGGCTCAACATCCTCGGACCGAGCGCCACCTGGGCGTTGCGTCGGCTGGTGCTCGGCCTGGATCGCTACCCCCTCGGTTATGAAATCGACCTCGGAGAGACCGCGAACGCGCTCGGCCTTTCCTACTCCGCCGCAACGTCGAGCACGTTCGTGCGGGCGCTGCAACGCTGCATCTTGTTCGGCGTGTCGCAACCGATCGACGACGGTCTCGCTGTGCGACGCCGACTGCCACCGGTAGCAGCGCGTCACCTCGCGCGGATGCCCGATGTGCTCCAGCAACAGCACCGCACGTGGACGGTTCGTCAGACCACCTTGGCCGATCTGGAACGCGGCATGGCGCTGGCGAGGGCAATGGTGTCCGCAGGCGACGACCCTGATGCGGTGGAACGCCAACTGCTCGCAGTGGGCGTGCCGCCGTCTGCCGCCATCGAAGCGGCAGCCTCGGTTACTTCGTGAACGTGGTGGCGAACTCGGCCAGCAGGCGAGCGCCGAAACCCGTGGAGCCACGCGACAACCAACCGTCGTCGCTGTCGCTGATCATCGGGCCGGCGATGTCGAGATGGGCCCACGGCACATCCGACACGAACTCCTGGAGGAACAGCGCGGCGGTAATGGCACCGCCGTACGGGCCGCCAACGTTCTTCATGTCGGCCACGTTGCTGTCGAGCAGCTTTCGGTAGCTCTGCTCCAGCGGCAGCTGCCACAGCGGCTCGTCGGTGGCCGCCGACGACGCGCGCATCGTGTCGGCCACTCGCTGATCGTTGCTGAACAGGCCCGCCACCTTGTTACCAAGGGCCACCATGCATGCCCCGGTGAGGGTGGCGATATCCACGATGGCGTCAACGCCATCCTCAACCGCCAGCGACAGGCCATCGGCCAGCACCAGTCGGCCTTCCGCATCGGTGTTCAGGATTTCGGCGGTCTTGCCGTTGCGGAATGTGAGCACGTCGCCCAACTTCACCGCAGAGCCCGACGGCATGTTGTCGGTGCACATGAGATACGCCGTCACCTTGTTGCGGCACTTCAGCGTCTTCAGGGTGGTCATCGCGGCCAGCACCGAGGCGGCACCGGTCATGTCGAGCTTCATCGTCGACATGCCTTCGTTCGGCTTCAGGCTCAAACCACCCGAATCGAACATCACGCCCTTACCCACCAGGGCGACGTGCGCCTGCGGGTTCCGCGGCGTGTACGTGAGGCGAACCATCCGCGGCGGCTCGGTGCTGCCACGGTTCACGCCGATGATGCCCCCGCAGCCCATTGCGGCGAGCTGGTCCTTGTTGAACACCTCCACGGTGAGACCAGCTGCACCTGCGAGTTCGACCGCCTTCTCGGCGATGTGGCGAGCGTTCATGAGCGACGGCGGCGTGTTGGCCAGGTCGCGAGACAACGCACCGGCGGCAGCGGTGGCGACACCGCGTTCCACGCCTGCCGCGGCACCCTTCGCACGCTTCTCGCCAACCGTGAGGATGAACTCGGCCAGGCTCGTGGTGTTCGGCTTCGCCTTGATGCCGGCGTAACGGTAGGAGGCCAGCAGCGCCCCTTCCGCCACGGCCTGAGCCGCTGCAGATGCATCAACACCGTCGAGATCGACCAGTGAAGTGGCGATCACGGCATGCTTCGATGCTGCTCGCACCAACGCTGCCGCAGCGGTTCGCAACGCCTGCGTAGTAAGCGAGCCCGGGGCGCCAACGCCCACTGCCACCTGCGTGGCACCGTTCGCCGCCGGCACCACCAGCGTCTGCCCCACCTTGCCGTCGAACCCATGCGCAGCCAACGCCGCCCGGGTGAGGCCCAGCGAACGCGGCACTGCGCCGCTGGTGGCAACGGGCACGCCAACGACGTTGGCGTGCTTCGGGGCGGAGCGGGCGATCGAGACAGTTGCAGTCATGACCCACAGTCTGGCGCGCCGACAACATCCCCGCCCACCTCCGGTGGGAATGTTCCCTGCCGCTGCAAGAATCGTCGAACCACCCCCCGAGTCCGTACGTGAGGACAGTCATGCAGCGTCATTGGAAAAAGATCGTCATCGCCGTTGTGGCGCTGGCCGCGCTGGTGCTCGGCGGTTCGTTCATCTACGCGAAGGTGATCAACAAGGCCGACCCGGCGCTGGGCCAGGCCGATCTGAGCAACCTCCTCGACGCCACCACCACGGTCGCCCCCACCACCACCGACGGAGCAGCCACCACGGTGGCCGCAACCAACGCAACCACCACCACTGTGGCTGCAGGCGTGGACGGCGTGTGGAACATCGGGCCAGAGAGCGTGGTGGGCTATCGCGTGAACGAGTCGATCAACGGCTTCGACACCACGGCCAACGGTCGCACGAACTCCGTCAGCGGGTCGTTCACCATCGCCGGCGCATCCGTGCCGAAGGGCGACTTCACGGTCGACATGACCACGTTCAAGAGCGACGAGAGCCGCCGCGACGGGCAGTTCAACGGTCGCATCATGGCGGTGGACCAGTTTCCCACCGCAACGTTCGCGATCACCACGCCGATCGACTTCGGCAGCATTCCGGCCGATGGTGGCACCGTCACCGCCAAGGCCACCGGCGATCTCACCCTTCACGGCACCACGAAGTCGGTCACGTTCGACCTGACTGCTTCGTTGAAGAATGGCCGCATCGGTGTGCTCGGCAACATCCCGGTGGTATTCGCCGACTACGGCATCCCGAACCCTTCGATCGCCACCATCAAGACCGAAGATCACGGGCTGCTGGAGTTCGTGCTGATCTTCGACAGAACGGCCTGAGCCGCCGGATCACCGGCCAGCGGACGGGTCCACCACCGGCTGCGATCGGGCCCATGCCGAGGCGAGAGCGTGATACTTGCCACCCAGCGCCATCAGTTCATCGTGTGTGCCGATCTCCACGAGCCTGGCGTGGTCGATCACTGCAATGCGATCGGCACGCTGAACCGTGCTGAGTCGGTGCGCCACCACGATGACGGAACGACCGGTCATCAGTCGCTCGAGCGCTTGCTCCACCACGGCCTCGGTGCCGGGGTCGAGGTTGCTCGTGGCTTCGTCGAGTACCAGCACTGCCGGGTCCACCAACGCAGCACGAGCCAACGACACCAACTGGCGTTCGCCGGCCGACAGCCGCGACCCGCGCTCGCGCACTTCAGTGTCGAGACCTTCGGGAAACTCCTGGAAGCGCTCCAGCGCGCCGATGGCCACGAGTGCCGCAGCGACGTCGTTGTCGGTGGCCGCCGGCCGGGCGATGCGAATGTTGTCCATGATGGTTCCGCCAAAGAGGAAGCCCTCCTGCGGCACCACCACCACTCGCTCGCGCAGCGACGCCAGCGATGCCAGCCGGACATCGACGTCGCCGTAGCTGACGTAGCCCGAGGTGGGGTCGTACAGACGCGACAGCAACTTCGCCAGAGTGCTCTTGCCGGCACCGGTGGGGCCCACCAGCGCCACACGCTCGCCCGGCTTCACGCCCAGGCTCACATCGTGCAGTGCCGGCCGTTCCGTGCCGTCGTAGGCGAAGGTCACCGCATGCGCCACCAACTCGCCCTCAAGGGGTAACTGCACCGGGCGCGGGTGCTCGGCTACATCGGGCTCGGCATCCATCAGCGCGTACAGCTTGTGCAACGACGCGGCAGCGCTCTGCACCGTGTTGTAGAGCTGCGACAACTGCTGCACGGGATCGAAAAGGTTGGCCAGCAGCAGCACGAACGCCGCCACCGTGCCGAACTTCACCGAACCGTGGTGCACGAGGAACCCGCCCACACCGACGATCAGGGCGATCGACATGATCCCGGACCACTCCACCAGGCCGAAGTACCACGTGCTGATCTTCACGCTGTGGAGATGCGAGCGGTACAGCGCTCGGTTGGTGACCACGAAACGGCGTTCTTGTTCGGTCTCGCGGCCGTAGGCCTGAATGACGCGAACTCCGGTGATGCCTTCCTGCAGGTTCGACAGGTTCGTACCCACCCGCTCGCGCACATCGAGGTACGCAGCGTTGGACTGTCGTTGGAATCGGATGGAGGCCACACCCAGCACCGGCGCCACGAACAGCACCACCATCAGGGTGAGCTGCCAACTCATGGCGGTCATCAAGATGAGCGTCATCACCAGCAGCAAGCCCGCACCCACGAACTGCAACAGGCCCCACTGGATCAGTTCGCCCATACTCTCGATGTCGGCCGTCATGCGGCTCACCAATACGCCGGCCTTGTTGCGGTCGAAGTACGCCATCGACTGCGCCTGCAGCTTGTCGAACACGGTGACGCGCAGGTCCCGTAGGAAACCTTCACCAGCTCGGTTGATAGCGAGGTACTGGCTACGGCCCACGAAGTAGGCGACGATCACCACCACCACGTAGCCAGCCACCGCAACGTTCAGCGCCCGGGCGCTGCCCGACCCGATGCCATGGTCCAGGCCGAACTTCACGAGCACAGGACCGGCCAAGGTGCACATGGTGCTCAAGCACACCAGGGCGATCGCCCACCAGATGGTGCGACGATACGGCTGCGCGAACTGCAAGGACCGACGCAGCACGCGGCCGGTCTCGGCGCGATCCAGCTTGTCTTCCTCGGCGATGGCACCTGCGGCAAACATGTCAGCTCACCGCCTCTTCCACGTCGTCGTCGGCCGCCAGCGCGGCGAGTACCACCCGATAGCGCTCATTGGTGGCCAACAACTGCTCGTGCGTGCCGGTGGCCGCAACACCGCCATCGTCCAGCAACACCACGGTGTCGGCCAGCGCGATCGTGCCGGGACGGTGGGCGATGACGATGGTGGTGCGACCCTCCATCACCGTGCGCATGGCTTCACGGATCTCGTGTTCCTTGGATGGGTCGACAGCACTGGTGGCGTCGTCGAGCACCAGCACCCGCGGGTTCGCCACGATGGCTCGGGCAAGAGCGATGCGCTGCCGCTGGCCGCCGCTGAGCGAGTAGCCGCGCTCGCCGATCACGGTGTCGTACCCGTTGGGCAGTTCGAGAACGAAATCGTGGGCACCTGCCAGCCGGGCGGCGACCTCCAGGTCGGCCTGCGGCGCATCGGGGCGAGCAAAGGCGATGTTCGCGCCCACCGAGTCGTGGAACAGGAAGGTGTCTTCGAAGACGACGCTCACCTCCCTCCGCAGATCCTGCAGCGACAGGTTCCGCACGTCGACACCGTCGAGTTGGATGCAGCCCGACTGGACGTCGTAGAAGCGAATGAGCAGCCGAGCAACGGTGCTCTTGCCACCACCGGTGCCGCCGACAATGGCCACCGAGGCACCCGCCGGAATGGTGAGGTCGAACTGGCGCAACACGGGCGAGTCGGGCGAGTAGCCGAACGTAACGTGGTCGAACCGCACTGCTCCCACGGCATCGCCATCGGGCAAGGTGGCCGGCTTCTTCGGGTCTGCCACTGCCGGGTTGGTCGAAAGCACTTCGTTCACACGCAACAGCGCTGCGGCCGCACGCTGGCCGAACGCCACCGTCATGCCCAGGTTTCGCAGGGGGAAGATCAGCAGTCCGATGTACTGCATGAACTCCAACATCTGACCGCGGGTCATCGAACCGTTCAACACCCGATGGCCACCGATAGCCAGCACGGCCAGCAAGCCGAGGTTCGGCAACAGATCGAGTGCGGGGAGGAACGAACTGCGCACGCGGGCAGCATCCAGGCTGACGGCGCGGATGTCGTCGGCTTCCTTGCGCAGTCGCTTCGCTGTCACCTCATGGGCGCCGAATCCCTTGATCACCCGCACCCCGCTGACGCTCTCCTCCACCACGGTGGCGAGTTGCGCCTGCTCCTGTTGCACTGCCAGGACTGCAGGGTGAATGCGACGCGAGAATCGAGTGGCGAGCACGTTCAAGAACGGCAAGGGAGCGAGCGCGATCAGCGCCAGCATCGGCTGTTGCACGAACAGAATCACCACGATGGCCATCACCATCGCCAGGTTCGACGCAGTGATGGGAATCATCACCACGAATCCCTGGATCTGCAGCAGATCGCTCGAGGCACGGCTCATCAGCTGGCCGGTCTGCGTGTGATCGTGGTAACCCACGTGCAGGCGCAGCACATGGGCGAACAGTTGCTCGCGGAGTTTGGTCTCGGTGAGGCGACTCTCGCGGAAGGCGAACCAGCGCCGCCAGGCCGTGAAGATGCCAGCGATGAACGCCATCACCGCAATCAGGCAAGCCCAGAACGTGAGCGAACCGTTGCCGAGGATGGCGCGGTCCACGGCCAGGCTGGTGAGCTTGGGCACCGTCACCTTGCCGGCGCTCCATGCCAGCCCCACCGCCATACCGGCGATGAGGCCGAATCTCTGCTCGGCCAACACGGCACGCAGCAGCTTCCAACCGCCGGCCCCGGGCGTGGAAGATGCGCGTCCGGACCGTTTCACCACGAGTTCGACCTTACGCCCGTCGGGCCTGCGATGCAGAGCCGAAATGGCGCGTCAGCCACCGAGCAGCGTGCGAACACGATCCTTCGGTCGACCGACGATGGCCTTCTTCTTCGTCACCACCACCGGTCGCTGCAGCAATTGCTTGTGACGCACCAGCAGGTCCACCACCTGGTCGTCAGTCTGCGCATCCGCATCGGTGAGGCCGAGCTTCTTCCACAGACTGTCGCGACGCACCAGATCGGTGACGGGGTCTTCCAGCTTGGCAATGATGCTCCGCAGCGTGGCGGCATCCGGAGGGGTCTTCAGGTACAACACGATCTCGGCGTCTGCGCCGAGTTCCGCTGCAATGCTCACGGCATTGCTGGAGGAGTTTCAATTCGGGTTGTGGTAGATCGTCACGTCGGCCATCACCCTGACCCTAGCGATGGAGAGGGCGCCTCGGCATCTCCGTCACACCCCTTGCGTACGGTGCGTCTACGGCTTCCCCCGAACCCAGACCCGTCGGCTTCACCGACGGTTGCACGCGGAGGTCGCTCTATGCCGTCCACATCCATCTCCAGGCCCATGCCGGTACGCAGCGCTGCCGATGCGCTGTTCCTCCTCGGCCTCGCCGCGCAAGAGCCACTCGCTCCGGCCACCTACACCTTCTTCCTCGATCGCGATGGTGTGGGAGGCGTCATCACCGAAGTGTCGGGTGGCGCGGCCCCCGACTCCGTGCTCCACATCGTGGGCATCATGGCGAGCGCCGCACAGAACGTCGATCACGCCGAACTCCTCGTTGTCGCCACGGTGCGGCCCGACGGATCCGTGCTGCCCGGTGACGCCGATCGGTGGTCGGCCGCCTCAGAGATCTGCAGCGCGCATGGCATCACCCTCGTCGAGTGGTTCGTCATCTCGCCGCACGGCGTTGCGAGCCCGCGCACCCTCCTCGGCGAGCCCGAGCGCTGGTCCTTCACTCGGCAGCACGACGTTGCGCCGGGCTGAGGCGCAGCCCGGCGGCACGCAGACGCCGCACCAGTTCCCGGCTCGGCGTGGGTACCGCACCCAAATCCACCATGGCCGTGTAGTACTCCTCGGGCACGTCGTAGTGGTCGCCGTGGAAGCCTCGCCGGGGTATGCCGGCGGCTTCGGCAAATGCATGCAGTTCGGCAAAGTCGGCGTCGCTCACCAGATGGCTCCACCGTCGGCCATGCAGCTGCCAGCGAGGTTCGTCGATCAGCACCGTCACGTCGCCATACCATCACACCATGAGCACACCCGAGGTGGCACTGCGGTCGGCGTGGCAGCAGGTGGCCGGCACCCACCATCCGCAGTTGCTCGACCACCTCCTGGCTCGGCACCGCGAACCGCATCGGCGCTACCACACCGCTACCCACGTCATGTGGGTGCTGCGCCACATCGACCGCATCGTCGCCGAGTCCGCTGATGTGTCGCTCGACCTGCCTGCCATTCGGCTGGCGGCGTTGTTCCACGACGCTGTCTACGACCCCACCAGGGCCGACAACGAAGCCGCCAGCGCTCACATTGCTGGTGCCGTCGCTGAACAACTCGGGTGGGCGGAGCCGCGTCGTGTTGCCGTGGAACGCTTGGTGATGGCCACGGCCGCGCATTCGCCCACTGCTCTCGACGAAGCGGTACTGGTGGATGCCGACCTTGCCATTCTCGGTGCCGAGCCGAAGGACTATGCCGCCTACGTAGAGGGTGTGCGCAGCGAGTACGCCCACGTCGACGCCGAGCAGTGGAAGAGTGGGCGCGCAGCCGTATTACAGCGGTTCATCGATGCGCCGAGGTTGTTTCACACCGAGGTGATGCGTCGCGAACGCGAGTCGCGAGCACGGGCCAATCTGGCCGCAGAGTTGGCGTCGTTGCGTCAGTGAGCGCAGGCGCAGCCGCCGCCGCAGCCGCCACCGCTGGGCCGAGCCGCAGGTGCCGGTGCGCTGGCACCCGAGGCGCCGACGCTGGCGAACACGCTGAGCAGACGCACCGCACCCTCGTGCCCCTGCGGGCACGATGCAGGGTCGCCCGCTTCGCTCATCGGTCGACGCACCTCAAAGGTGTCGTCGCACTCTCGGCACTTGAACTCGTACAGCGGCATCGCCCGCCACTGTAACCCCATCCTGTGGTTGACTGTCACCCGTGAGCTCGGTCGCACCCCTCCCCACCCTCACCCCCGACACCGACGAGGTGCTGCAGACGGGGGAACCCACGGCGGCGCACATCGTGAAGACCGATCCTGGCGAGAGCGCCACGGCGAAGGTCCTTGAGGCACGCATCTACGGCACCCCGCTGACGGCGCTCTGCGGGTACGTGTGGGTGCCATCGCGCGACCCGAAGCAGTTGCCGGTGTGTCAGGAGTGCAAGAGCATCTACGAGATGTACAAGGCCTTCAACGACGGCCTCCCCGACCAGCCGTCGTACTGACACCACCATGAACATCGACGGATTGCGCATCCGTTCCGCCGTTCGCGCGCTGGTCATCGACCCAGAGAATCGTGTGCTCCTGGTGCGGTTCGAATTCCCCGGCGAGGGCACAAGGTGGGCGCTACCCGGCGGCGGCGTGGAACCCAACGAGTCGGACCACGAGGCATTGCAGCGCGAATTGGCGGAGGAACTCGGCTTACTCGACGCCAGCATCGGCCCGCACATCTGGGACCGGCTGCACATCGTTCCCTTCGTCAGCGGCGAGTTCGATGGTCAGCGCGAGCGCATCTACCTCGTGCGCTCACGCGCCTTCGAACCCAGACCACACATGAGCTGGCCGGAGCTTCACGCAGAGTTCCTCTTCGAGATCCGCTGGTGGCACCCACACGAACTGGCCGTCGGCCTGCCATTCGCACCGCAGGCACTGCACGACCATCTTCATCGTCTGTTGCGGGACGGCCCGCCGAATCAACCCGTCGATGTGGGTGTCTGAGGAATAGGGTCGGCGTTCGTGCCCAGCTCGTCCACCATCGCCGCCTTCGCTACGGCGTCGTTCATTTTGCTCATCATTCCTGGGCCAGCCGTGCTGTACATCGTGAACCGCAGCGTGAGCGACGGCAGAAAGGCCGGCCTCAGCGCCGTGGCCGGTCTGTCGCTCGGCAACACCGTGCATGCCATTGCCGCCGCCGCAGGGCTGTCGGCCGTGCTGGCCACCTCCGCCGCAGCGTTCAATGCGGTGAAGTGGCTCGGCGCCGGATACCTCATCTACGTGGGTGCACGCACGCTCATGCAGCCGGCTACCGAGATCGATCCCGACCAACCCGGCGTCAGCCCGAAGCGAGCGTTCACGCAGGGCATCGTCGTGAACGTGTTGAACCCGAAGGTGGCGCTGTTTTTCCTGTCGTTCCTTCCCCAGTTCATCAAGCCCGAACTCGGCCGGCCGGGCGTTCAGGCGCTGGCACTGGGAATGGTGTTCGTCGCCATCGGCGCCTGCACCGACAGCATCTACTCGCTGCTCGCCAGCGGCCTGCGCGAGGTGCTGCTGCGCGGCAAGGCATTGCCGTTCATTCGGCGCTGGGTGGCAGGTTCGGTGTTCATCGGTCTCGGCCTCGTGGCAGCCACGGCGTCGGTCTCTAGGGTGAAGCACTCATGAGCACACCCGGCCCCATGTGCGTCGTCGGCGACTTCGCCTGGGACGTCCTCATCCGAACCAACAGCGAACTACTCCGCGGGGGCGACACGTTCGGCGAAGTGATGCTCACCCCCGGCGGCAGTGCAGCGAACGTCGCGGTATGGGCCAGCCGAGCCGGTCAAGCCACCGAGTTCATCGGCAAGATCGGCCGCGATCGTTTCGGCCAACTGGCGTTGGAAGATCTCGCGAAGGAGAAGGTCACCGCCCACTTCGTGGAGACCGAAGCGCACCTCACCGGTTCGGTGGCGGTGTTCGTCGACCACACCGGCGAGCGGTCGATGGTGTCGGGTCATGGCGCCGACTTCTACCTGCTGCCCTCCGAACTGCCGAAGGCGCCCTTGATGGCCGCGCGGCACCTGCACCTCACCGCATGGTCGTTCTTCGTCGACCCGCCTCGCGCTGCAGCGCGTGCGGCCGCTCTGCTGGCGCAGCGTTCGGGAGCCACGCTCTCGTTCGATCCTGGTTCGTTCCAGATGATCGGCGAGATGGGTGTCGACCATTTCTTGGCGGTCACCCAAGACCTGGGTATCGACATCCTTCTTCCCAATAAGGAGGAGGGCAGCATGCTCACGGGCGGCCTCACCGAGCCGATCGAGATCGCTGCGGCGCTGGCCGAGTTGTACCCGAAGGCGCTGGTCATGCTGAAGCTCGACGCTGCCGGGGCGCT
This sequence comes from uncultured Acidimicrobiaceae bacterium, assembly GCA_903919455.1. Taxonomy (GTDB): domain Bacteria; phylum Actinomycetota; class Acidimicrobiia; order Acidimicrobiales; family Ilumatobacteraceae; genus UBA668. The sequence goes on from CAIXIJ010000065.1 coordinate 13,192, forward strand.
CGTCTACGAAGCAGGTGCCGCCACCCACATCCCCGCTGGCACCAACAACCTCGTGGATGCCACCGGCGCGGGCGACTCGTTCGCCGGCAGCTTCCTCGCCCATTACCTCGAGCACCACGATGCAGTGGCCGCCGCCCGGTTCGCCACCACCATCTCCGCGTGGGTGATCGAACGACTCGGTGCCCGGCCCGAGCCCGACGCGCGTCTTCGTAGCATTCTGCGGCGCACGTGAAGCCCAACGATTGGGTCCGCTGGGCCATCCCCGGTTTGGTGTGGGGCACTTCGTTCTATTTCATCGCCGAAGGCCTGAACGCGTTTCCTGCGGCGATGATCACCCCGATGCGGGTGCTGTTCGGGTTCCTCACCCTCGCCTGCTTCCCCGCCGCCCGCAATGGTCGCATCGAGAAGGTCGATCGCAAACGGGTGGCGCTGCTGGGCGTGATCTGGATGGCCATTCCGCTGTCGCTGTTCCCGTTCGCCGAACAGCACGTGTCGTCGTCGGTGACGGGAATGCTGAACGGCGCCACTCCCATCTTCGTCACCAC
>CAIXIJ010000066.1 GCA_903919455.1 uncultured Acidimicrobiaceae bacterium
CAGGACGCGGATCTGATCCGCACGAAGGTGAGCCTTATTCCCGAGTCGGTCACCGAGATTCGCGTGGTCGACATCGTGGGCCTCGACAAGCAGGCCGACGGCGGCACGCACGTGCGCAGCACCGCCGAGGTGGGCCGCCTGAAGGTGCTGAAGCTGGAGAACAAGGGCAAGGGCAACAAGCGCGTTCGCGTCGAGATCATCGACGCCTGAGCGGCTGGCTTCTCGGCGTCCTCGTTCCCAAAGTGGCTTCTGGGTGGGGTGATTCCCGGAAACCGGGAATCACGCCGCCCAGAACGATCGTCAGGGCAGCTTCACCGTGTTGGCCACACCGGCGGCGCCGATGTTCACCACCAACAAACGCACCGGCTCCTTGCCGTCATTGTGGCCGTTGTGGCGAGTGCCAATGGCTTCCATGATGGCCATGCCCTTGGTGTAGTGCTTGGTGATGCCACCGTCGTAGTCCACAGTGAGGTCGCCCGAGAGCACGTAGGCGTAGAGCGGCGCATCGTGGCGATGCCAGCCGGTGGAGGCGCCGCGAGGCACCACGAGCAATGCCGACGACACCTGTGCCGCGCCACTGGTGGGGTACTCGATGGTCTGTCCGAGCACGGTGGTCTCCTGCGCGCTCAGAAGCGTCTTCGCGGAGATGGCCGGTGGCACTTTGTGCGCCGTGGCGTTGCCGGTGAGCCCGAGGAGGCTAAGGGCGCCGAAGGCCAGGGCGGTGGTCGCTGCTCGTAGTGCGTGCATGTACCCAACGTTAGAAGCGTGTGTGCTGGACCGAACTGGGTCGATCGGCCCAATCGTCAGCCTGGCCGGGCCACGCCCACCACTCGGTTCCACCGCACCGGCACGAGGCGCACCAGGGCGCCGGTATGTGGCGCGTCGATCATCATGCCGCCGCCGATGTACATGCCCACATGGCTGATGGGGGAGTAGAAGAACACGAGATCGCCGGGTTGGGCTTGGTCCTTCGGCACGTGCGGGTTGGCGGCGTACTGCATGCCGGACTGGTGGGGAAGGCTCACCCCGGCCTGCGCCCAGGCCCACATGGTGAGTCCCGAGCAGTCGAACCCACGTGAGGGCGAGGCCTGAAAAGCCACGTAGGGCACCCCCAGCATGCTGCGGGCGGCGGCCACCGCCATGGCTGCTCGGCCCGACGGCGGCGGCACGTCGGGCGTGGGAACCGGCGTGGTGTTGGGCGGCGTGGTGTTGGGCGGCGCGGTTGTCGGCGTCGGTGCCGGTGCCGGTGTGCCCGGGGATGCAGGTTGGCTCGGGGAGGGCTCGTCGGCGACTGGGGTGGTAGGACGCGGTGCCGTGCTGGTGCTGGGAGCGTCGACCGTGGCAGCAGGGGGCGATGCGCCGCCACCCCGGGGTACTGCGGCGGCGCGTGGGGTGACGGCGGAGCGAGCGATGGCCGGGGGTGGCACGGCCGCGGCAGCCTTCTCGGCAGCGGCCGCCGCCTGACGGTCGGCTTCCTGTTGCACCAGCTCGCCGTACTTCGCCTTCGCATCTGCGGCGCGCTGGGTGTACTCGGCGATGAGTTGTTCGCCCTCGGCTTGCTGTGCGGCGAGCGTGGCGATGAGCGCAGTGGCCTCGGCCTGCTGACGTTGCAGGCGATCCTTGTCGGCTTGCAGCGTGCGCACGATGGACTGCACGTCGTCGGCGGTGCCGGCGCCGGCGTCGATGGCCACGCTGGTGAGCGCATCGAACTGCTGCGCTTGGCTGAAGAGCGCGGCCGAGGAGAACAGTGGGCTGAGGCCGGAGGTGTTGTTCCCTACGAAGCGGTTCACCGCCAGATCGGTGAGCGTGCCCTGGAGCGCGTCGTAGGTGACTTGCTGGTCGGCCACGCTCGCCGTCGTCGCGGCGATCTCCGTGTCGAGTTCGGCCTTGCGCTCCTGTGCCGCACCGTACGACTCGGAGAGCGCTTCGATGCGATGGTTCAGACTCACCAGGGTGGTGGCGATCTGCTCGATCTGCTGCTGCTGATCGCCCAACGGGTCGGCATGGCCGGACGACGCGCTGCCGAGCACGGCGAGCAACATCACCACGAGCACCGATCCGAAGGTGCTGCGTCGCTGATGTCCGCCCGTCCTCAACATGTCGATCACTTTACATATATTGCGGTTGTGTTACGAGTCATGCGGCAAAGTCCTTCGGTGACCTGCGCCAACACGCCGCTGCGTAGCGTTCGCCCTATGAGTGATCCGATCAGTGAGGTCGTGCGCGAGGCCGAGGAATTCCTGGCGGCCCATTGGTCGCCGGGGGTGGACCCGAACGAATGGCGAGCACTCGTGATCGACCACCGGTGGGCGGCATTGCGCTGGCCCTCGCAGTGGTTCGGCCGCGACCTGTCGGACGACGACGCGAAGATCGTGGAGGACGTGTTCCGCGAGGCCGGGGCACCCGGCCCAGGCCAGGACATCGGCAACCTATGGGCCGGCACGATGCTGTCCTACGGCAGCGACGAGCTGAAGGCCCAGTTCATACGCCCTCTGCTGCTCGACGAAGTGGCGATGTGCCTGCTGTACAGCGAGCCCGGGGCGGGCAGCGACCTGGCCGGCATTCGCACCACTGCCGTGCGCGACGGCGACGAGTGGGTGGTGAACGGTCAGAAGGTCTGGACCTCCGGTGCTCGCGATGCCGACTACGGCATGCTCATCGCCCGCACCGATTGGGACCAGCCCAAGCACCGCGGCATCACGTTCTTCTGGCTACCCATGCGTCAGGACGGCGTTGAGGTGCGCCCACTGCGGCAGGCCACCGGCGACGCCCGCTTCAACGAGGTGTTCATCACCGACGCGCGGGTACCCGACTCCAACCGCCTCGGCGATCTGAACAAGGGTTGGTGGGTGCTGCAAACGGCATTGGCCTACGAGCGCCTGGTGATGGGCGTGTCGCGTCGAAGTGGCCCCGCAAAGGGCCCGGTAGGCGCCACCGCTGCGGCGCACGGCAGCATCCCCACACCCGACATCGTGCTCACGAAGTTGGCTCGCGAAGTGGGCAAGGTCGACGACATCGCCATCCGTCAGCGGTTAATGCGCCTGCATTGCAAGCGAGTGGTAAACGACCTGAACACCGAGCGCGCCAAGGCCGTAGCGAAGGCGGGTGGCTCGTCGCCGCTTGCATCGTTGGGCAAGCTGGCCATGGCGATGATCCTTCACGAAGCGGGTCATCTGGAGGGTGAACTGCTCGGCATGTCGGCCACGCTCAATGGCGATGCGTTCCCTCGGGAGCGCGATCACAACTACTCGCAACTCAACGCGTACTTCTTCTCCATCGGTGGCGGCACCGACCAGATCCAACGCAACATCATCGGCGAACGCATCCTCGGCTTGCCCAAGGAGCCGGAGGTGGACCGCGAGGTGCCGTTCCGCGAAGTTCGGGGTAACGCCGCGGCCAAGGTCTGAAACGGATCGCGCGACCTTCGGCTCTCGGGCGGCTACGTGCCATCAGCCATTGTCGGCACGTGCCCCCTGATCCTTGTGGGCGAGGAAGATGTGCCTCGGGTGGAGCGCTCCGCTCACCAAGGTGCCGTGTCCGAAAACCGCTAGTAGCGCTGCTGCCGGCGAGGCAGACTATGTGCGTGCTTCTCGACCACGACCAGTGCTACCGGATGATCCAGAGCCGCGATTCGCGGTTCGACGGATGGTTCGTCACTGCCGTACGCACCACCGGCATCTACTGCCGGCCATCGTGTCCGGCCATCACGCCGAAGCGTACGAACGTGGAGTTCTTCGCCGCTGCGGCGACGGCGCAGACGAGTGGCTACCGGGCATGCAAACGCTGTCGGCCGGATGCATCGCCCGGATCACCCGAGTGGAACACGCGTGCCGATGTGGTGGGGCGGGCCATGCGCCTCATTGCCGACGGGCTCGTGGATCGGGAAGGGGTGGGCGCTCTCGCCGCACGGCTGGGTTACAGCGAGCGGCAGGTGCATCGACTGCTCGTCGCCGAGGTGGGTTCGGGCCCGCTCGCACTTGCTCGAGCACAACGTGCCCAGACGGCGCGCATCCTCATCGAGACCACGTCACTCCCCATCACCGAGGTGGCGTTCGCCAGTGGGTTCCAGAGCGTTCGTCAGTTCAACGACACCATCCGCGAGGTCTATGCGGCGGCTCCCACCGACCTTCGGACGGCGAAGTCGCCGGTGTCCACCGGTGGCCCGCTGACGGTTCGCCTGGCGTGCCGTTCCCCGTTCGACAGCGACACGATGTTCGCGTTCCTCGCCGCTCGGGCCGTGCCGTGCACGGAGAGCGTGGAGGATGGCATCTATCGACGCTCCTTACGGCTTGCTCACGGCAACGGCGTGGTGTCGGTCGCTGTTGGTGCCGACGCAGTGTCGTGCTCGCTCGTGCTCGACGACGTTGCCGACGTGCAGGCCGCCGTGCAGCGAACCCGTCGACTGCTCGACCTCGACGCCGACCCCGCGAGCATCGATCAACATCTCGAGGCCGACCCCCTGCTCGCTCCGCTGGTGCGAGCCCGTCCGGGCCTCAGGGCACCGGGCCATCCCGATGGCACCGAGCTGCTCGTGCGGGCCGTACTGGGCCAACAGGTCAGCGTCGCCGGTGCGCGCACGTTGGCAGCTCGATTGGTGGCGGCGCATGGTGAACCACTCGCCGTGCCGGTGGGCGCGGTCACGCATGCGTTCCCGTCGGCGGCCACGATTGCGGGAATGAGCCCCACTGATTTCGCCATGCCGCGTGCCCGGGGTGCAGCGCTCATCGAAGCCTGCGCACAGGTGGCCGATGGTCGCATCGTGCTGGATGCGGGCAGCGATCGTCAGGCCACGGCTGCTGCATTGCAGGCAGTGCGTGGCATTGGCCCGTGGACAGCCGGCTACGTGGCGATGCGTGCGCTAGGGGACCCCGACGTGTTCCTGCCCACCGACATCGGTGTGCGGAATGCGCTCATGGCGCTCGGCGCCGACGGGTCGCCGAAGTCGGCGGCAGCGCTCGCGGAGCGTTGGCGGCCCTGGCGTTCGTACGCGTTGCACCATCTGTGGGCAAGCTTGTGAAGGAGACAGCGATGGAAGCACTCAGCAGCACCACCATGCATACGCCAGTCGGCGTGCTCACGCTCGTGGCGAGCGAGCGCGGCGTGCGGGCCGTGATGTGGCCCGACGAGCGCGATGGCCGGGTGCCACTGGGCGATACGTCAGGGGCCGGCGCAGCAGCCGACGGCATCCTGGTCGACGCCGTGCGCCAACTCGATGAGTACTTCATCGGTGAGCGCACAGAATTCGACCTGCCGCTCGACCCCGTGGGTACCGACTTCCAACAGCAGGTGTGGATGGTGCTGCGCACCATTCCCTACGGCGCGACCATCTCGTACGGCGAACAGGCCACCCGGTTGGGCGACAAAAACAAGAGCCGCGCCGTGGGCGCGGCGAATGGCCGCAACCCGATCAGCATCATCGTGCCGTGCCATCGAGTGGTGGGAAGCACGGGCAAGCTCACCGGCTTTGCCGGGGGCCTCGGCACGAAGGACTGGTTGCTGCGGCACGAGCGCCGCGACCAACTCCCACCCCTCCCGCTCTAACCCCCGCCCACCCCGTTTCTTCGTTCTTGTCGCGGGCGGATCACCAACAATGGCGGTCAAGCCGCGACAAGAACGAGAACCGTGGCTCGGGTGAAGCGCGTGGCGAGTGCCCGGCTCACGCCGATTCCTGTCGCGGGCGGATCGCCAACGATGGCGGTCAAGCCGCGACAAGAAAGGAAAAGTGAGCACGCAAGGGCCGTGCGGCGGGGCGCGGTGGAAGCGGTGCGCGGTGGAAGGGGGCGCGTGGGTGAAGTTGGCGTGGGGCTGGGGACCCGGAGGCGTCAGACGCGGTTGGCGGCCTTCATCTGCTGCTCGCGGCGAGCGCGGGCATCGGCCTGCTTCTTCTCCTTGGCAGCCTTGCGCTTGGCCTTCAGATCGGCGTCGGCCTGCGGTGCAGGCAGCAACGTGGTGACCACGGCCTCGGCCGGGGGCAGCGCCAGCGTGTCGTCGTGCTTCAGCACACGAGTGAGCATGGCCGAGGCGGCAGCCTCACCGGCCACCGAGCACGCCAGCATGAGGCGGGTGGCGCCGATGCCGAACTCCTCGATGAGGGTGGGGGTGACCTCGAGCAACTGCAGCTCGGTGGGGTTGTCGGAGTTGTCGCCGAGCAATTCGATGCACTTGGCCAGGCACGGGTCGGTGACGACCGTGCTGAGCTGCTCGAGCTGGCCCGTCATGCGGCCGCGGCTGGCAGCGGCACGCATGGCCAGCGCTCGGGCGGCCGGGTCTTCGAACCCGCCTTCCTTCGCGCCGCAGATCTGGTCGACGGCCTCGCGGTGGTCGTCGGGGAGTGAGGCCACGAGGGCTTCGATCTCGGCGTCGGTGAGGGCGGCAAAAGCACGGTCGAGCAACGACAGCGCCTGCAGGCGATTCTTGAGCTGGCTCATCGGGCTACGAGGTTATCGGCCGACGGGGCCGAGACGGCTCGGGGTGTGCAGGCCGAGGGTGCGGGCGTACGATCCCACCATGTCGCTGGTGTACTCCGAAGCCGAACTGATGCTCGACCATCCCGACCTCGCGCCGCATCTGGTGGCGGGTGTGCCGATGCACGGAGGGTTCCGCACCGATGGCAGTTATCAGCCGCCGCGCGCGCTGGTGCGCGAGGCCGCCCTCGGTGCATGGGAGGCGGCGCTGATGGAACGCGGAGGCTCGCCGCTTGCGGCTGACGCCTCGCTGCTCGGTGGGTTGCGACTTCCCTCGGTGGAGCAGTCGCGGGTGTTGCTCCGCCATGGCCTGGGCGAGACCTTCTGGAACACGCTCACCATCACCGGCAAGATCGAAGCCAAGGGACGTCTGCTGGCCGAGATGGAGTTTCCCTCGCTGCAGCCGCACATCGTCGACGACATCTCCGAGATGGCCATCGGTCACCTCAACAAGGGCCTATTGAAAGCACACGGCCTCGACGAAGGCGGTGTGGCCGGTGTTGGTGCACACGACGCGATGTGGTTCGCCGCTCGCGACCTTGCGTTCGGCGTCGGTGCCTACCCCGATGTGGAGCCGCCGGAGAACATCGCTCGCCCGGAGGCCGGCCATCGGTTCATGTCCGAGCTCCCTATCGGCATCGAGGGCATGCTCAGCCTGCTGATGAACCTGCTCGTCATCGAGTTCCGAGCAGAGATCGGCTTCGAGGCCACACAAGCCATCCTCCGTACACCGGATCTGTTCGTCGACCGTCGCGCAGAGGCTGAGGAAGCTGCGGAGATCGTCGGCCGGATTCGCACGGATGAAGACATTCATGTGAGTTCGCTCCGCCTGTACCTCGGAGAATGCGCCGCGGTCACGTTCCGTACGGTCGACGGTGGCACCGTGGCAGGTAGCGAACTGATTGATCGCTTTTGGGGCGGGCTCGTTCGCTGGGCCACGGTGGACCAACCGGTGTTGGCCGCAGCACAGCAGCGCGAGGTGTTGCACCAGCGAGTGTTGGCTCACCCCAATGGTGCGGCGGTGTGGGCAGAGTTCGAAGCCGCCGCCTAACGGCCCGCCCTATTCCGCCCGAGGCCGACGAAGGTCTCAGTGTTCCGTTGGCGGCGTGCCCGTGCTGCCGCGATCGACGAGTGTGAGTGGCATGTGTTGCTGATGGGCGCGTGTGCCGCCGCGGAGCAACTCGAGCAGTATGTGGGCACCCGTGCGCCCGATGGCCCTCACCGGTTGCGCCACGGTGGTGAGGCCTACGGCATCGCTCACCGGGTGGTCGTCGAACCCGATGAGGCTCATGTCGCGGCCCACAACGAGGCCGCGCTCGCGTAGGGCCTTCAGCACGCCGAAGCCCATCTCGTCGCTCATGGCGAAGATGGCGGTGGGTGGCTCGGCGAGGTCGAGCAGTGAATGGGCCGCTCTGCAGCCGCCGTCGATGGTGAACAAGCCGTCGGTGACGTACTCGGGACGGAGCGCCACTCCTGCGTCGCGCAGGACCGACCTGAATCCGGCCGAGCGCGAGTTCGGTACATCGTGCACATCGAGGGCGTCCGAGACGCCGCCGACGACGGCGATGCGGCGATGGCCCAGTTGCAGCAGGTGCTGCGTAGCGAGGGCGGCGCCAGCGATGTTGTCGATGGCAACGGAGTCCACGGCGTGCAGGGCCTCGCCGAGTACCACGACGGGTACATCGAGCTGAGCAAGTCGCTCGGCTCCGGCCTCACGGCACATCACGTCGACAAGGATGACGCCATCGACTCGTTGCTTGAATCGGGTTTCGCCGTTCAGCATGCGCTCGCGCGCTTCGGGGTCGGCGGTGCCGATGAGCAGGTCGTAGTGCTCTTCGGCGCACACCTCTTCCACACCAGCCACCACCTCGCTGGTGTACCAGCTGGTGAGCACCGGGGCGAGCAGGCCGACCGTGCTGGTGGTGCCAGATGCCAACCGCGAGGCATTGGGGTTCGCCACGTAGCGCAGACGGCTGGCAGCCTCGAGCACCTTGGCTTTGGTGGTGTCGGCCACGTAGGGGTGTGCTCGCATCGCTCGACTGACCGTGGCGGTGGAGACACCTGCTGCTCGGGCCACATCTTCGATGGTGGCCGGTGCGGCCGACTGGTCGCTCATGACGGGATCAGTTCCCTCAAGAAGTTCACGAGGAACGCCGCGGCCTCCGTGCCACGCCGCATCGGGACGACAAGTTGCTGCTGCTCGCTCTTGTACAGCGCCTCGCGAGCGAGACGACGCAGGCGGAGCTCCTCACTGGTCTTCAGATCGATGGGCGCAAGGCGCGCTTGCTGACCGATGATCTGTACGTCGGTCAAGTGCAGGCGATGGCACTCGGCTCGTAATGCGCCCACCATCAGCAGCGACTCTGCGGCTGCGGGCACCGGACCGTAACGGTCTTCCCACTCGGTGCGGATGTCGTCGACCTCGGCCGGCGTGGTGACCGCTGCCAATCGGCGGTAGGCCTCGAGACGCAACGCTTCCTTTGGCACGTACTCGGGCGGCAGGAAGGCATCCGTCGGCACATCGAGCTTCAACTCGGACGGCGCCTTCACGGGCTCGCCCTTCATCTCGGCCACGGCCTCGTTCACCATCTGGCAATACAGGTCGTAGCCGACTGCGGCGATGTGGCCGCTCTGCGATTCACCGAGCAGGTTGCCGGCTCCACGGATTTCGAGGTCGCGCATCGCGATCTTGAAACCGCTACCGAGTTCGGTTGCCTCGCCGATGGTGCGCAGACGCTCGTAGGCCTCTTCACTGAGGCGAGCATCCGGCGGGTGGAAGAGATAGGCGTACGCGCGTGAACCGCTGCGACCCACGCGGCCGCGCAGCTGGTGCATCTGGCCGAGGCCCAACAGGTCGGCGCGTTCCACCACGAGCGTGTTCACGGTGGGCATGTCGATGCCGCTCTCGATGATGGTGGTGCAGACGAGCACGTCGAAGCGACCTTCCCAGAAGTCGACCACCACTTGTTCGAGCGAACCTTCGTCCATCTTGCCGTGAGCAATCGCGATACGAGCCTCGGGCACCAGTTCGCGCAAGCGTGACGCTGCCATCTCGATGGTCTGCACACGGTTGTGCACCCAGAACACCTGGCCCTCGCGCAGCAGTTCGCGTCGGATGGCCTCCACCGCTACGCGCTCGTCGTAGCCACCGACGAACGTGAGGATCGGTTGGCGGTCGGCTGGCGGTGTCTGCAGCAGGCTGAGATCGCGGATGCCCACCAGGCTCATCTCCAGGGTGCGCGGAATGGGTGTGGCCGAGAGCGTGAGCACATCCACGTTGTGCTTCAGCTTCTTCATGGCCTCCTTGGCCTGCACGCCGAAACGCTGCTCCTCATCCACCACCAGCAAGCCGAGGTCCTTGAACACGATGCCTTCTTGCAGCAGGCGATGAGTACCGATGACGCAATCGATCTCTCCGGTCTTCAGACCCTCGATGACCTTCTTGGCCTCCTTCGCTGTGAGGAAGCGGCTGAGCACTTCCACGCGGATCGGGTAGCCCGCGAAACGGTCGGCGAATGTGTTGCCATGTTGCGTGGCGAGCAGCGTGGTGGGGGCAAGTACGGCCACCTGCTTGCCATCCTGGATGGCCTTGAAGGCAGCGCGGATGGCCACCTCCGTCTTACCGAAGCCCACGTCGCCACAGACCAGTCGGTCCATCGGCACGGTGCGCTCCATGTCGGCTTTGATGTCGTCGATGGCGGTGCGCTGATCGGGAGTCTCCACGAATGGAAACGCCTGCTCCATCTCTTCCTGCCACGGCGTATCGGGGCCGAATGCGTGCCCGGGGGAGTGCACACGCTTCTGGTAGAGCACCACCAGTTCCTGAGCGATCTCGCGCACAGCGCTGCGCACCCGCGACTTCGACTTCGCGAAGTCGGCGCCGCCGAGGCGGTGCAACACGGGTGCTTCGCCGCCCACGTACTGGCGCAGCGTGTCGATCTGGTCGCTGGGCACGTACAGCTTGTCGCCGCCCTTGTACTGCAGCAGCAGGTAGTCGCGCTCTACGCCGCCGATGGTGCGCTTCACCATGCCCTGGTACTGGCCCACGCCGTGCTGGTAGTGCACCACGTAGTTGCCGGGGTTCAGGTCTTCGAAGAGGCCGGTGCCCTGCCGCTTGCGTGGGCGAGCCTGGCGGTGCGCTCGGCGCCGGCCGGTGAGGTCTGCTTCGGCAATCACGGCCACCTTCGCGGCGGGTACCAGGCACCCTCGATGCAAGGGCGAGACGACGATGTGCCCGCCGGGCCGGGTGAGGTCGGTGCCGGCATCGGCCATCGAGAACTCCAGGCCCCGGTCGAGCAGCAGGTTTGCGAGCCGCTGCGCGGAGCCGGTGCCATCGGCGGCCACGACGATGCTGAACTTCTGCGTCAGTAGGTCGCGCAAACGGTTCGCGAGGCCATCGCCATCGCCCACCACCGGGCCCCAACCGCTGGCGTTCACCATCGGCGAGTCGGGGGTCTCGGGCGTGCTGCTGATGGTCCACACCGCCTGGCCGGAGGTGAGCAGTCGGTCGGTCTCCGCGTGCAGTCGCGGGAAGCCGAGCTCGGGGTTGCGGCCCCACGTGCTGGCGAGTGCCTTGGCGAGGTCGTCTTCTTCAGCCAGCAGATCGTTGGCGCGGTCGCGCATGCGCCGCGGCTCCACCAGCACCACTTTGGCGGTGGCGGGCAGCATGTCGGTGAGCAGCCGCTCGCTGGTCATCAGCCACGGCAACCAGCTCTCCATGCCGTCGAACAGGGTGCCCTCCGAGAGACGTTCCCACTGTTCGCGTCCCCACGGTTCCTTGCCCACCAGGGCAGCGGCACGCTGGCGCACTTCTTCGGTGGGGATCAGCTCGCGGGCCGGGAAGATGCGGACCTCGTCGAGGTCGTGCGTGGAACGCTGATCGTTCACACCGAACTCGGTGAGGCGATCCACTTCGTCGCCCCAGAGGTCGATGCGGATCGGTGCATCCGCCGTGCTGGGGAAGATGTCGATGATGGCGCCGCGCTTGGCCACTTCGCCGCGGTGCTCCACCAGTTCTTCGCGCCGGTAACCGAACTGAATGAGCGTGGCGAGCAGCTCGTCGGCGTCGAGGATGGCGCCCTTGGTGATGTGTACCGGCTCGATTTCGTCGGCCTGCGGACCGAGGTGTTGCAGCAGCGCGCGCACACCGGCCACCACGATCTGCGGCGAACGTTCGCGGTCGCGAAGGCGCCACAGCACCTCCATGCGGCGCCCCATGGTCTCCACGCTGGGGCTGACACGCTCGAACGGCAGCGTCTCCCAGGCCGGGAAGAGCACCACGGCGTCGGCGGGCATGTATTGCGCCAGGTCGTCGAACAGTTGGCCCGCATCGGTGCCGGTGGGGCAGGCAACCACCAGCGGGCGTCGAGCGCTCAGCTGTGCCAGCGCCGCGATGCTGATAGCTCGGGCGCTTTCGGGTACGGCCACCAGCCCGCTCTCCGAGCCGATGGCCTGGGTGAGCGCGGGTTCGTTACGAAGCAGACGGGGGAGCGAGGCGAGCGACATCCGACTACGCAGGGTATCGGTGTGCTGGCACCGACCTGCCATGGGCTGTCAGCATGGGGAGATGAGTCGGAAACTGGTCGCGGTTGCGCTCTTGTCGGTGATGTTGGCGTCGTGCCGCACTAGCGGCGACAGCACCGGCACCATCATCGGCACCACCATCGGCAGCGGTCAGGCATGCGAGTTGGGGAACTGGGCGTCTGCGTCCATGGATGCCCCATCGCAGGCCGGTGTCGGCGACCTCACCTCCACCGTGGGTGGCGATGGGATGATGATCACTCTCGGGGCCGACGGCCTGTTCCAGATCGACTTCGGGCCGATGAAACCCACCACCGGCACGTTCGTCAGCGGTGGTCAACCGGCATCACTCGACACGACGTTCTCCGGTGTCGGCAAGGGCACCTGGAAGTCGAATGGCGATACGGCCACTGCGTCGTTCGACGACTTCACCACCGTGACCACCACGGTCACCATCACGCTCGGCGAGACCGTGCCTCCCGTGTTCGACGAAACCCTGCAGCAGTTGAACGACGACCGCATGCTGAACGGCGAGAAGGCCGGCGTGTTCACGATCAGCGGGTGCACCGCCACCACACTCACGCTCACCACGCCGTACCCGGGTGGGGCGATCGTCATCCACGCAGTGCCCGTCGGCCCCTGAGCCGATGAGCAGGGCTAGAGGCCGTTGAACTTGGCCATGGCGGCGTCGGCACCTTCGGCCACGATTGCCTCCACCGCATCCGCTGCCCGCTGCACCGCCACGTCGAGCAGTTCGCGTTCGGCCTTGGGCAGACGCGAGAGCACATGGTCGGCGCCGTGCTCCTTCGATGGCGGTTTTCCGATACCGATACGCACGCGGACGTAGTCCTGCGTATGGAGGTGCTGGGTGATGCTGCGCAGACCATTGTTGCCAGCCAGTCCGCCACCCACCTTCACCCGCACCACACCGGGCTGCAGGTCGAGTTCGTCGTGCACCACGATCAACTGCGCGGGCTCGGTGAGGCCGTAGCGGCGCATCAGCGGGCGCACCGCTTCACCGCTGAGGTTCATGTAGGTGGTGGGGAACGCCAGAGCCACTCGCTTGGTGCCGAAGCGCGCCTCGGCAACGGCCGCCTTGTCGCGGCCGACCTTCAGCTTTTCGCCGAGGCGTTCGGCCAGGAGGGCCACCACCTCTTCACCCACGTTGTGACGCGTGCGTGCATACTCTCGCCCCGGGTTACCCAGGCCGACGATCAGCGCGTCGATCACGCCGACCGCAGGGTCACTCGGCGGCGGCGTCGCCGCCCTCGGCGGCGGCCTCGCCCTCACCCGACGCAGCAACGGCGCCAGCGGTGATGAGGATGGTGACGACGGGCATGTCCGGGTCGCCGGTGGCCGTGACGCCCTTGGGCATCGGCACATCGGCCAGACGGATGATGTCGTGCGGCTGCATGTCGGTGATGTCGATCACGAACTCGTCGGGGATGTTGCCCGGGGTGCAGCTCACTTCGATGCTGTCCACCGACGGGTCCACGAGGCCACCCTCGGCAGCGACGGCCTTGGCCTCGCCCTCGAGGCGCAGCGGCACGTGCACCGTGAGCATTTCGTTCATGTTCACCGTGAGGAAGTCGATGTGGCTGACGGTGCGCTTGATGGGGTGGCGCTGGAGTTCCTTCACCACGGCGTTGTAGGTCTTGCCACCCACTTCGAGGGCCAGCACGGTGTTGGCACCGGCGGCGCCGCTGAGAGCGAGGCGAAGATCGCGACGCTCCACCGACACGGCGAGGGGATCCATGCCCTGGCCATACACCACTGCGGGGATGTGCCCCTCGGCGCGCATGCGGCGAGCGGCGGCCGAACCGGAAGCGGTGCGGGACTGGGCGACGAGCTTGGTGGACATTACGAACCCTCGATCAGGCGTGAAAAGAACGACCCTGTAGCCTACCGGCGCAGAGGCGCAGCCACAATCAGGCCGCGTTGTGCCAGGTCAGGCCTGGTTCTCGCCGCCGAAGATCTCGCTGACGGAGGCATCTTCGAACACTGCGTTGAGCGCATCGGCGATGAGCGGGGCGATGGAGAGCACGTGGATCTTGTCGATCTGCTTCTCCGGAGGTAACGGCAGGGTGTTGGTGAGGACCACCTTGGTAATCACCGAGTTCTGCAGCCGCTCGATGGCTGGGCCGCTGAGCACGGCGTGCGTGGCCATGGCCCACACCTCGGTGGCGCCTCGTGCCATCAGCACCTCGGCGGCCGACACGATGGTGCCGCCCGAGTCGATCATGTCGTCGTTGAGGATGCAGAGGCGACCGTTCACGTCGCCCATCACTTCCTTGGCCTCGGCAACGTTCGTAGTGCCCTTGGGGCGGCGCTTGTAGATGAACGCGAGGTCGCTGCCGATGTCGCTGAGGTGCGAGGCCATGCGCTCGGCCACCTTGATGCGACCGGCATCGGGCGCCACGATTACCGGCGACTTGGCGTTCTGGCGCACGAAGTTCTCCAGCACCGGCATGGCGGTGAGATGGTCCACAGGGCCTTCGAAGAAGCCTTGGATCTGACCACTGTGCAGGTCGATGCTCACCATGCGCTTGGCGCCGGCTGCCTTGAACAGGTCGGCCACCATGCGAGCCGTGATGGGTTCGCGGCCTTCGGCCTTGCGGTCTTGGCGGGCGTAGCCGTAGAACGGGCAGACAGCGGTGATGCGCTTGGCCGACGCGCGATACGCAGCGTCGATCATGATCAGCTGCTCCATAATGGCGTCGTTGATGCTGCGACCGCCGTGCCCGCAGTGCGTCTGCATGATGAACACGTCGGAGCCGCGGATGCTTTCGCCGAAGCGGCAGCGGACTTCGCCGTTGGCGAACTGCACGAGACCGGGGTTGCCGAGATCGATCCCCAGATGCTGGGCCACCTCTTGCGCCAGCGCGGGATGCGTCTGCCCTGAGTAGAGCGACATCCGCTTGGTGGTGACCTTCTCCATTGCTCTCCCGGTTGGCTCGTGCCGTCAGTCTGCAGGAGCAGTGTAGAAGGCGCCGGTCTCCGCACCGGAATGCACGGAACTCCCCGGCGGAAGAAATGCGTACGGGCCCACCTTTGCGTCGGCCCCGACTTCACTCTCGCGGCCCACGGTGTGCTCCACATTTGCTCCGTCGCCGACGGTGCAATCCACCAGTCGGGTGTCGGGACCGATCTCGCAGCCGTCGCCGATGACGGTGTCGCCCTGCAGGATGGTGCCGGGGTAGAGGGTGACATCGCGCCCCAGCTGCACTGTTACGTCGACGAACGTTTGTCGTGGGTCGAGCATGGTGACGCCATTCAGCAGCCAACGCCGGTTCGTGCGGCTGCGCAGTTCTCGTTCAGCCAGCGCCAACTGCCAGCGGTCGTTCACGCCCTGGGTCTCGGCGATCGGCACCTGCACGCAACCGATGCGGTGGCCCATGGCGGCCAGGGATGCAATGACATCGGTGAGGTAGTACTCGCCCTGTGAGTTGTCGGGGCTGAGATGCCGCAGTGCGGGGCCCAGAAGGTCGCGGCGGAAGGCGTACATCGAGGTGTTCACTTCCTTGACGGCGCGTTCCTCGGGCGTGGCATCGCGTTCTTCGACGATCCGCAGCACGCGACCGTTGCCATCTTTCGCCGGTTGGCGGATGACGCGTCCGTACCCGGTGGGGTCGTCGAGGATGCTGGAGATCATCGTTGCCGCGAACTGGTTGGCGTTGTGCGCTGCCACCAGTGCATCGATGGAATCGGGCTGCAGCAACGGGGTGTCGCCGGGCAGCACCACCACGGTGGAGGTGTCGTCGAGGTCGTCGCCGGGGAAGGCGCTGAGGCCCACCATGGCGGCGTCGCCGGTGCCACGTTGCACCGTTTGCTCCACGAACGTGACGTGCGCCCAGTCGGGTGCCTGTTCCTGCACCTTCTTGGTGACGCGCTCGGCGCCATGGCCCACCACCACAACGGTTCGCTCAGGCGACACGGCCTCGAGTGCGTGGATGACGTGGAGCACCATGGGCCGACCACAGATGAGGTGAAGGGGCTTGGGGCGGTTGGATCGCATACGCGAGCCTTCACCGGCTGCCAGCACGATGGCGGAGACGCTCATGGTGTTGTTCTATCGCGCGCTGCAGCGCGGATGGCCGTTGGTGTGAACGTGCTGGCGCAGGTGCGGCACCAGAACCCCTGCTCGAGTTCGGTGCCGCACGGGCCGTGCACCAAGACGATGTCGGCTTCGTCGTTGCCGAGGTGGTGTTCGCCCCATCGGATGAGCGCCACCAGCGCAGGCGAGAGATCCACCCCGGCAGGTGTGAGCTTGTACTCGTAGCGCGGCGGGTGCTCCTGGTACTGCTCCTTGGCCATCACGCCGCCGTCGACCAGGCGTCGGAGTCGACTGGTGAGGATCGGCCGGGCGATGCCCAGGTCCTGCTGGTAGTCGTCGAACCGGCGCACACCTCGGAGCGCGGCGCGG
>CAIXIJ010000067.1 GCA_903919455.1 uncultured Acidimicrobiaceae bacterium
CCGCCGCCTGCGGCCACGCCGCGTCCGCCCGCTGGCCCGCCGCCCGGCCGCCCCACCTCGGCAACTGGCAAGCCCATTCCTCCGCCCCCTGCCGGTCGTCCGATGTCGTCGACAGGTAAGCCCATTCCGCCGCCGCCCGGTGGTGTTCGTCCTCCCGGGCAGCGTCCCGGCGCGGGCGCGCCCGGTGCACGTCCGGGTGGCTACTCCGCTCGCCCCGGTGGTCCTGGCGGCCCCGGTGGTCCGCGTCCGGGTGGCCCCGGTGGCCCGCGTCCCGGTTTCGGTGGTCCCCGTCCCGGTGGCGGTTTCGGTGGCCCGCGTCCGGGTGGCCCTGGTGGCCCCGGTGCAGGTGGCCCCGGTGGCGGCCCGCGTCCCGGTGGTCCCGGTGGTGGCGGTCCGCGCCCCAACGGTCAGCGCCGTGCCCCGCGCAAGAAGAGCCGTGCTCGTCGTCGTCGCGACTTCGACGAGTTGCAGCCGAACTACAACTCGAACTACACGCCCAACAGCGCGCCGGTTCCCGAAGGCACCATCATCGTCGAGCGTGGCGTGTCGGCACAGGAGTTCGCTCCGAAGCTGAACCGCACCGCAGCCGACGTCATCCGGTTCCTGCTCACCAACGGCGAGATGGTCACGGCAACGATGACCCTCACCGACGAGCAGATGGAACTGTTCGCGCTCGAGGTGGGTGCCGACCTGCTGCTGGTGGAAGCCGGCCAGCAGGAGGAGATGGAACTCCAGGCCCTGTTCGACGACAGCGACGACGACGACGAGACGCTGCAGGAATGGCGTCCGCCGGTCATCACCGTCATGGGCCACGTGGACCACGGTAAGACCACGCTGCTCGACAAGATCCGCAACGCGAACGTGGTGTCCGGCGAGGCCGGTGGCATCACCCAGCACATCGGTGCGTACCAGGTGGACAAGGACGGTCGAAAGATCACGTTCCTCGACACCCCCGGTCACGCGGCCTTCACCAAGATGCGTGCCCGTGGTGCGCAGGTCACCGACATCGTGGTGCTCATGGTGGCTGCCGACGACGGTGTGATGCCCCAGACCATCGAAGCCATCAACCACGCCAAGGCGGCCGAGGTGCCGATCGTGGTGGCGTTGAACAAGATCGACAAGGAGAACGCCGACCCGCAGCGCGTGTACGCGCAGCTCGCCGAGCACGAATTGGTGCCCGAGAGCTGGGGTGGCGACACCATCGTCGTGGAGATGGCTGCGCAGCAGAACATCGGCGTCGAAGAGATGCTCGAGCAACTGCTCGTGGTGGCCGAACTCGAAGAGCTCACGGCGAACCCCAATGGCCGCGCCAAGGGCGTGGTGCTGGAAGCCAACCTCGACGTGGGCCGTGGCCCGGTGGCCACCATCCTCGTCGACAAGGGCGAGCTCAAAGTGGGCGACCCGATCGTGGCTGGTGCCGCATGGGGTCGCGTCCGAGCCATGATCGACGACAAGGGCCAGCAGGTGAAGACCGCAGGCCCCAGCACTCCGGTGCAGGTGCTCGGTCTGCAGAGCGTGCCGAACGCCGGCGACGAGTTCCGTTCGTCCGCTACGGAGAAGACGGCCAAGACGGTCGCCGAGGCCCGCGAACAGCGTCAGCGTCTGAAGAACCAGCGCGGCGATGCCCGAGTGCAGCGCGGCGTGAAGCTGGAAGACATCTTCAGCCAGATTCAGTCTGGCGAAGTGGCCACCCTGAACCTGGTCATCAAGGCCGACGTGCAGGGTTCGCTCGAAGCGGTCACCGAGAGCTTGCGTCGCCTCGAACGCGATGAAGTGAAGTTGGCCTTCGTGCACCGCGGTGTCGGTGGTATCACCGAGAACGACATCAGCCTCGCCGCTGCCACCAACGCCACGCTCATCGGTTTCAACGTGCGTCCCGACCGCAAGGCCCGCGACCTCGCCGACAGCGAAGGCGTGGAGATCCGTACCTACGAGATCATCTACAAGCTCCTCGAAGACATCGAGCGAGCCATGGTGGGCATGCTTGCGCCCGAGTTCGAAGAAGTGGTCACCGGCGAAGCCGAGGTCCGCGAGATCTTCCGTGTTCCTCGCATCGGCGCCATCGCCGGTTGCTTGGTGCGCACGGGCACGATCACCCGTGGCTCCAAGGTCCGCTTCCTCCGCGATGGCTCGATCATCTGGAAGGGTGCCATCCAGTCGCTCAAGCGGTTCAAGGAAGATGCACGCGAGGTCCGTGAGGGCTTCGAATGCGGTATCGGTCTCAGCGACTTCCAAGACCTCAAGCCGGGCGACCTCATCGAAACCTTCGAAGAGCGCGAAATCGCTCGGGTCTGACCCCTGCCGGGGTCGGATAGCGTCGAGTCATGGCCGATCTCGAGTTCTTCTTCGACGCTGTCTGCCCTTGGGCGTGGGTCACCTCGCGTTGGGTGGAGGAAGTGCGCACGCTTCGCTCATATGAAGTGGAGTGGCGGTTCATCTCGCTGAAGATGATCAACCAGGACCGCACCGACGATTGGTACACGCCGCGGTATCGCGACGTGCACATGGCGGGTCTCTACGTGCACCGCGTCGCCGACGAGGTTCGCCAGCAGTTGGGCAACGAAGGTGTCGGTTCGCTCTACGCCGCGTGCGGCACCGCCTTCCACAACCAGCAACGGCGCGAGGAGATCACCGCTGCGCCTGAGGCGTTCATGGTGGAGATGCTCACCACGGCAGGGTTGCCCACTGCGCTGGCGGCACATGTGCACGACGAATCACACGATGCGTACGTGCAGGCCGAGACCGAGTTGGCGTTCTCCCGTACGGGCAAGGACGTCGGCACCCCGATCATCACCTTCCACCCGGGCACCGATGCCGAGGCCAGCTTCTTCGGCCCGGTCATCGCTCGCATTCCGCGCGGCGACGAAGCGCTTCGTCTCTGGGATGCCATCGAGGTGATCGCCACCACCAGTGGCATGGCCGAGCTGAAGCGTTCCAACCGCGCAGCGATCCAGTTCGACTGACTCCACTCTCTCTCGCCGAAAGGACGTGGTCCAGATGACCAAGCCGCGCCGCACCGCTGCTCCTTCCACCCACCGCTATCCCCGCACTGCGCGCCTCAACGAGTCGCTGCGTGAGGTGATCGCCGAAGAACTGATTCGCATCGACGACGAGCGTCTCTCGATGGTGGCCATCACCGCCATCGACGTGGACTCGGAGATGAACCGCGCCATCGTGTTCTACGACTCACTCATCGGGCCCGACGGCGACGACGAGATTGGCGCGGCTCTGGCCGATCATCGGGTGCGCATTCAGGCATCGGTGGGCCGACAGGTGCGGGCGAAGAAGACGCCGATCCTCAGTTTCAAGCCCGACGACGCCATTCGTGCCGCTGAGCGCATCGAGCGGGTGCTGCGCGACAAGGACACTCTGCCGGAGCGGCCGCCGGAGCCCGAACTCGACGATCCCGCCGTCTGATGGCTCGGCGTCGTCCGCCCACCGTCCACGGCCTCGCCGTGGTCGACAAGCCCGCTGGCGTGACGAGCCACGACGTGGTGGGCATGCTCCGGCGCAGCCTGGGGGAGAAGCGAGTCGGACATGCCGGCACGCTGGATCCCGACGCCACCGGTGTGTTGCTGGTGGGAGTCGGTAACTGCACTCGCCTGTTGCGGTTCCTCACCGACCTCGGCAAGACATACACGGGGCAAGTGGTGTTTGGCTCCACCACCGACTCGCTCGACTCCACCGGCGTGGTCACTGCCACGTTCGACATGAGCCACCTCACCGAAGCGCAGGTGCGTACGGCCGTGTCGGACCACCTCACCGGTGCCATCGAGCAAATCCCCCCGATGGTGAGCGCCGTCAAGATCGATGGCCGCCGCCTGCATGAGTTGGCTCGCGAAGGCGTGGAGGTGGAACGGGCGCCGCGTCCGGTCACCGTCTATCGATTCGACGTCGCAGCCACCGCCGACCCACTGGTGTACGACATCGAGGTGCACTGCTCCAAAGGCACCTACATCCGCACATTGGCCGACGACCTGGGCCGTCTCTGTGGGGGAGGAGCGCACCTGCGCGGCCTTCGCCGCGTGGCGGTGGGCGGCTTCACCCTGGCCGAGGCGCTACCGCCCGACCAGGTGATGCTGAGGTCGTTGCCCGAGGCGATGCGCGACTATCCGCAGGTGACCGTCGACTCGGCTACGGCTGCGTTGGCGCGCAACGGCCGAGTGCTCGAGCGCACCGATACGTTCGTGGGGCATGGCCCGTGGGCGGTGCTGAGCCCGGAAGGCGACCTGTTGGCCATGTACGAAGGCTTTCGGCAGCAGGTAAAGCCATCCATCGTGGTGTCGCACTACGCAGAGTGAGTTCATTCGCGCTGGCGGACAATTGAATTGTCTGTCTACTTCAATACCTGTACAAAATGTCCAGCTCCCGTTGGACTGGGTCGGGAATGGCGTCTACCTTGCGTGATGTACCACCACCCAGTGCGGCGGTACTCGGTGGAACGGTTGGCTGGCCGAGCGGGAAGCACCATCCGGAGCGAACGGGAGACGCTCTGCGGTGGGACTTGGCCGGCCAACCGGCCCTCCGCCCTCCAGTGCGTCGATGGCCCGCGCTCTGCAGGGGGAGCACGACGGTGCGGCGGGGGGTCATGGGACCTCCTCGGTAACGATGCAGGGAAGGTCTATGGACCTCGTTGTAGGTCAGGGGTCGTTTGGCCTATCGGCTACTCAGTCTTCGTTCAACTCTAGGTCTAGAGGGTGGACATGATCGAGGGCATCTTGCACACTCCGTGATGCCCAACCACGACGGGAGGTTGGGTAGCGGGATCGGCGGGTCTGCGCAATGTTGTTCCAAGGTGCTCGACACCTTCCCAATCAGGAACACCATTGTGGATTCTTGGCGGGAACGCTTCTCTTCCACTGAGAGGTGACATTCAATGAACCATCGAGCCCTACGGACACGGCGGACCGTGTCGGTGCTCCTGACCAGCCTCCTGGCCGTTTCCGGCCTGGCGCTGGGAGTGGTGCAACCGGCATCGGCCGTGGCCCCACAAATCGTGAACTCGCCGCCTGCGGCGACAGGCGGCACCAACCCCACTGGCGGGTATTCGGTGACCGCCTTTCCGGCGCGTGACTTCGTCAACGGCGACGGCTTCCAGGACGGCTCCCTCGTGGACGTCGAAGTCTGGCGAGGTGCCGGTTGCGGTACCGCGCTCGACCTCTCAGCGCAGCCCGGCTGTGCGCTCGCCGGCTTTGTGAACGACACCACCCCGCAGGGCGGCGTGGTGGAAGTGAACCACCCGGGTAGCTACTGCTGGACCGACTTCACCCCCGATATCAAGGCAGGCGACACCATTCGCTTCGTGGAGAAGTACGCGACGCCACTGCCCGGCGCCGACCTCGTGGTCGGTACCGCTGATGACGTGCTCTACGCAGCACAGCAGCACACCGTCGCCGATGTTGCCGTCACCACGGCAGTCCAAGTGCTCGATGCTGCCACCGGCACCATCCGCGTTACCGGCACCAAGGCCCGTGGCGTCGACATCAACGACATGGTGCACGAACTCGTGGCCAGCACCAACGATCCGTTCACCGGCTTTGCCGCGCCCACCCGCATCATCTCGGCCGATACGACCGGCCTCGCGCAGGGCGACCTTGTCGAGAACCTCGATCGCATCTCGTGGGTGGCCACCTACACCGGCCTGTCCGCGCACGACGTGGAGCACGCCGTGAGCGTTGCCTCCAGCGCCATCGTGTGGGGCCCGGCGGCACCTGGCACCGAGACCACGATCTACGAGTTCGGCGAAGCTGGCGGTCCGTGGAGCGCGGCATGCGGCCAGGCCGCCGGCCCGGTTGCCACTGCGTCGAGCACCCGCGTCGTCTTCCCGGCCACCGCCGCTGGCACGGCCGCTGCTCAGCGTCCGGTGCAGCAGATCACCATCACCAACACCGGTGTCGGCCTGCTGTCCGACCTGCACCTCGGCACCGTCACCGGCCCTGTCGGCGTGACGTACGACGTGCTGAACACGGTGGCTCGCCCGAACACGTGCACCAACGCGACGGTCGTCGCAGGTGCGTCGTGCTCGTTCTTCGTGCGCTTCAACCCGACCACGGCGGACACCGTCTACAACAACGTGATCAACATCACCTCCGACTCGATCCGTGGCAACTACACCATCGCGTTGGTCGGCACCTCGTTGGCCGCAGGCATGTTGTCGGCGTTCCCCACCTCGCTCGATTTCGGCACCTTCGGCCAGGGCCTCAGTACGCCCTCGCAGTCGGTGACGCTCACCAACATCGGTCTCAACACGGCCAATGTCACCGCGCTCGAGCTCACTGGCACCAATGCCACTGACTGGGCGATCTCGACCAACTCCTGCGGCGCCACCGTGGTGAACGCCGCAACCTGCACGGTTGCCCTGGTGTTCACGCCGAGTGCCGAAGGTGCTCGTACGGCTGCTCTCACGGTGACCTACGACGGCCATACCGTCTCGGTGCCGCTGAGCGGTACCGGCCTCACCACGAACGTCATTTCGCCTCCGCCTGGGGGCGTCGTGGTGTCGGGCTTCGTGACACGCGACTTCGTGTCCTCCAGCGGCCTTGTGCCCGACACCCCGGTGTCGATGCAGGTCGTGCGCCACAATGTGGTCGTCGGTCAGTCGGAGAACTTCTTCGTGGGTGCCGATGGCATCGCCGAGACCAACCACCCCGGTGGAGCTTGCTGGGTGGGCGTCACGCCCGACCTGCGTGCGGGTGACCGTGTCCGCGTGATCAACGAGGGCAACGTCTACGAGGCGTTCATGGGCGACACCGCCATCGACGAGCCCACCAGCCCGCTCCCCGGCGTGATCACGGTGCATGGCCATGCTGCCGACCCGCAGGGTCGCCCGCTGTCGCTCGACAGCTTCGCGATCGAGCTCATCACCTCCAGCGCCAATCCGTTCGACCTCAGCGGTCGGCGCATCATCAGCGCTCCGGGTGAAGGCGTCGTCGAGATGGATGCCATCTCGGCCACCAACCCCAATGGCAACCAGTTCACCGCAACGTGGGAAGGCCTGTCGGATGCCGACATCGAGCGTGTCATCGGCAACGTCGCGACCGGGCTGCTGCCCGCCGCCACGCCCACCATGGTGTACCTCGGCCGTGATCCGCAGCTTGCTTCGGAAGAGACCATCTACGAGTTCGGCGAGGCCGGCGGCCCCTGGACCGCAACCTGTGGTGCAGCTGCTGCCCCCGATGCCGACATCGTGGTTGCTCCTGCGGTGCTCGACTTCCCGACCCGCACGGTCGGTGGTTCGGTTGTTCGTGACGTCACGGTGCGCAGCACCGGCACGGCACCGCTGAGCATCTCCAGCACCAGCTTCACGGGCACGAACGCCGCCGACTTCAGCGTCGCCAGCACCGACTGCCCGGCACAGATCGCCGTGGGCACCGAGTGCCATGTTCGAGTGACCTTCGCTCCTGCTGCCGCTGGCGATCGCACGGCGTCGCTGCAACTCTTCACCAACGTGGTCGGTACGCCGTCCAGCGTGAGCCTCCACGCCATCGCTTCGGCAGCGGCAGAGGGCTACGCCACCGTTCCGACCGAGGTGTTCTTCGGTGAGCGCGGCGTGTGTGATCCGGCGACCAACATCGTGCCGTGCCCGGTGATCGCTCCGAACACCATCGCCGTCACCAACGACGGCGATGCCCCGCTGAACGTCACGCTCGGCGCCATCACCGGCGTCAATGCTGCCTCGTTCTCCTTCGTGGAGGGTGGCAACGGATGCGCAACGACGATCGCTGTCGGTGCTTCCTGCACCATCGAGGTGCTCTACGACCCGCTGCAGGTGGGCTCGAAGTCGGCCGAGTTCGTGCTCACGCCGGTGGGAGCCTCCCAGGCGCCGATCACCGTGCGTCTGCACGGCGAGAGCCTGGCGGACAGCATCTACAACGATCCGCCCATCTCGCCCCGTTCGATCCTCGTGTTCCCGGTGCGTGACTACGTGATGATCACCGGCATCCCTGCCGGCACCAGCACCATCGTCGAAGTCGTCCGCAACGGCGTCGTGGTGGGTCACACCGACCCGGCCGCACCGCAGGACGACCCGGCGACCGCTGGCTTCGATGGCATCATCGAGATCAACCACGCAGCCACCGTGTGGGCCACCATCGGCTGGAGCCAGACCATGGGCACCCCCGACATCCGCCCCGGCGACATCGTGCGCACCCGTGTGTACGACGACGTCCTGGAACGCCTGGCCGTGGATAAGAACGGCCGCTACGTCAGCGACCAGACCATGGTTGAAGACCTGGTGCTCACCCAGCGCGCCACCCAGACCGCCGCCGACACGGTGGTGGTGAAGGGCTACGGCCGCAGCGCCCGCAACGGCGGTCGCTTGGGCATCGGCTCGATGGAAGTGCGTCTCATCGCCGACGGCGTGAACACGTTCGACACGCTGGGTGGACGGCCGCGCCGTCTGCTGCGTGCCGACAGCACGGGTACCACTGACGGTCTGATCGCCTATGTCGGCAACACCGACAGGTGGATCGCCACCTTCAGCGGCCTCAGCCCCGCCGACGTGGCCCTGGCCATCGACGGCACCACGCTGAGCAAGGCGCTCTGGCTGGGTCGTAACCCGGCCGGTGGCACCGAGGCGACGCACTACGAGTGGGGCGAGAACGCCGGCCCGCAGCCGCCGTTCAACGCCGGCCCTGCGGCGAGCCCGATTTCGTCGGGTGTCGCTCAGGTCACGCCCGCAATGCCCAACATCCCGGGCGAGGGTGGCCTGCTCGAACTCGGTTCCGTGAATGCGTTCGCGGTGTCGGGTGTGTCCACGCTGACGCTCACCAACATCGGCACTGCGCCGATGACGGTGTCGTCGATGCGGACCGACCTCGGTCTCGACGAAGCCAACTTCAAGGTTGCCCCCGGTGCCGACCTGTGCTCCGGTGTCACCCTGGCAGTCGGCAGCACGTGCACCATCGGTGTGCGGTTCGAGCCCCAGGCCAACGTGGCCCGTGGCGACCACTTCGGTGCGATCACCATCTACTCCGACGGTGCGCACAGCCCGCATCAGGCCATCCTCACGGCGAACGTGCCTGCCGTGCCGGTGATCAGTGGCATCACGCCGCTGACCGCCGCTCGTGGCACCAGCGTCACCGTGGCCGGTACCGGCCTGGCCAACGTCACGGCAGCGTCGTTCATTCTCGGCGCCACGGTGATTCCGACGACCATCGTCGCCGGTACCAACACCGCCACGTCGGTGCGGGTCAACGTGCCCGCCGCAGCAGTGATCGGCTCGGACTACCAGGTCAGCCTCACCACGTTCGGTGGCTCGGCAACCTCGACGGATACCGTCCGCATCGCACCTGATGCGCCGACGGTGACGTCGATCACCCCCACGTCCGGCGCTGCCGGCACGGTGGTGACCATCAATGGCACGAACTTCTCGGTGAATGGCGTGAGCGTCGTCACCGGCGTGGCATTCGGTGGCAAGCCTGCGACCAACATCGTGGTGAACGGTCCCACCCAGCTGCGTGCAACCGTGGCTGCGGGCTCCGTCGACGGTGCAGTCACCGTTACCACCACCAGTGGCACGGCAACCGGCCCGGCGTTCGACTTCTTCGGGTTGCCCACGGTGACCAGCATTACGACGACCCTCGGAGCGCCGATCGCCTCGGCTCGCGGTGGCAGCGTCGTGGTGCTGAACGGCAGCGAGTTCGTCGGCATCACGGCGATGAGCCTCAACGGCACGGCCATTGCGGCCGCCTCCCGAGTGGTGAACGCTGCGGGCACGGCAATCACGCTGACGCTTCCGGCAGCAGCGAGCAACGGCGTGCTCTCCATCACCGCTCGCGGTGGTACGGGCACCTCGACGCTCTTGGTGATCGCCGCCAACCCGACCATCACCAGTCGGGCGCCCACTTCGGTGGGTGCGGGCCTCAGCCCGTTGAGCGTGGTCACGGTCGTTGGCCGTAACTTCGTCGGTGTGCAGCAGGTCACGGTTGGCGCCTCGGTCGTACCGTTCACGGTGATCGATACCAACACCCTGCGGTTCACCGTGCCGGCAGGCGTGGCGACCGGTGCCATCGGGATCCGTACCGGCTTCGGCAGCGTGAGGGGCCTGACGCTCACGATCGTCCCTCGGCCGGTCGCGCTCACCCTCACCCCCGGAACCATCAACGTGAACACGTTGCTCACCACGGGCCGCACGTTCACGATCACCGGTACCAACTTCAGCGGGACCACCGCGGTGGTCATCGGTGGTCGCACGGTCACCACGTTCACCCGAGTCACGGCCACGCAGGTGACCTTCACGGCTCCGGTGAACATGCTGCCCACCTCCACTGCGGTGCAGGTGACCACCCCTGGTGGCACCGCCACGGCGGGTAACACCTTCACCTGCCAGCGTCCGACGAACGCAGTCATCCTGGCTGCCAACCCGACGGTGTGCCGATGACGGTCTGAGTACCTCTCAACTGTCCCGGCAGGGCGCCACCCGCAGTCTCGACTGTGGGTGGCGCCCTTTGCCGTTGAGCGCCCAGTTCGACATGCGGCCATGGGTTCGACATGCGGCCATGGGTGTGGAGCGGATAGCGTCGTACCTCGTGCGAATCGTGACCGATCTCACCACAGCTCCGTTCGAAGGCGAGCGTTCCGTCGTCACCATCGGGGCGTACGACGGGGTGCACCTCGGCCATCAGGCGGTGATTGCACACGTCCGCCGCCTGGCACAGGAAGCGAACGCTCGCTCCGTCGTCATCACCTTCGATCGTCATCCGGCGTCGGTGGTTCGGCCCGAGAGCGCGCCAAAACTGCTCACCGACCTCGACCAGAGGTTGGAGCTGCTGGAAGCCACCGGTGTGGATGCCACGGTGGTGGTGCGATTCGATCAGTTGCAGGCGCAGGAAGAACCCCTGGCGTTCATGCAGCGAGTGCTGGTGGACTGTCTGTCGGCCCGGGCCATCGTGGTGGGCGACGACTTCCACTTCGGCCGCGGCCGCGGCGGCAACGTGAGCACGCTGCGCGAGTTCGGCGCATCGCACGACTTCGAGGTCTTCCCGCTGCCGCTGGTGCCCCGCACCGATGGGCCCGACGAGCCGGTGAGTTCCACCGCCATTCGCCGGGCCATGGCCGGTGGCCAGGTGGAACTGGCTGCCTCCATGCTCGGGCATGTGTTCGAGGCGCGCGGCAAGGTGGTGCAGGGCGATCAGCGCGGTCGGCTGTTGGGCTTCCCTACGGCGAATGTGGAACTGCCCAGCGTGATCTGCCTGCCCGCCGACGGCGTGTACGCCGGTTGGTATCTGCGGCCCGACGGCACTCGCCAGGCGTGCGCCATCAACCTCGGACGTCGGCCCACGTTCTACGAGCACGCCGATTCATCGCTGCTCGAGGCGCACCTCATCGACTTCGCGGGCGACCTCTACGGCGAGCACGCACGGGTGCAGTTCACGAACTTCCTGCGCAGCGAGCGCAAGTTCGACGGCATCGACGCGCTGATCAGTCAGTTGAAGAACGACATCGATCACGCTCGCAGCGTGCTCGGCGTCTGACCGTTCACGACGGCCAGATGACGGTGCCGTCGGTGGCGTAGATCTTGGTGAGCACGCTGGGGTCGGCCATGGTGCTGATGTCGGGTGCGACACCATCGAAGAGGCCGATGGCGGCGTACTCGGTGACCTCGGCGGTGAGTTCGCCCAGCAGCGGCAGGCCGGCCGGCTTGCCCGGAGCGATGCTGTTCTTCACCAACTGCGACTCCACGGCCCAGCGGGCGGCTTCACCCTCCGGCGACAGGAACAGCGGGTTGTTGTTCGCCTCGATGGCGTCGACGGC
The DNA here is from genome assembly GCA_903919455.1 of uncultured Acidimicrobiaceae bacterium. GTDB lineage: Bacteria > Actinomycetota > Acidimicrobiia > Acidimicrobiales > Ilumatobacteraceae > UBA668. Next base: position 11,755 of record CAIXIJ010000067.1, read on the forward strand.
GATCTGTGCGGCAGCCTTCGGGTCGGCGATCGCATCGGCGAGACCCTTCATCGTGGCGCGCATGAAGTCTTCGGCAGCGGAGGGGAACTCGGCGAGGAACGTGCTGTTCGTGTAGACGATGCCGAAGCTGCCCGGGATGCCGTCGTCGCTGGGGTCGAAGAGCTTGAACGGGATGCCCGCCGCCTCGAGTTGCTTGGGCTCGTTGCTCTTGTAGCCGGGGAAACCGACGATGTCGGGCACTTCGATGTGCACCTTGGGATCGAAGCCGTCCAGCAGCACGGTCTCGTAATCGGTGCCCTCCGTGAGGCCCGCCTTGGCAAGCATGGCCTTCACCGCGGGGGTGATGGCACCCTTCACGCCGATCTTCTTGCCCTTGACGTCGGCGAGGGTGGCAACGGCGCCGTCCTTGGTGATCAGCGCGTCGATGCCGGTGCGGCCCTCCACCGCGAGCGCCACGTAGCCGGCATCGTTCTCGTTGGCGAAGTCGACCATCTCGCTGAACGAGCCACCGGAGGAGAACTGGGCGTCGTTGCCCGCGATCTGCGGGTAGTTGTCGACGGAGAAACTCGGCTTCAGTTGCACGTCGAGGCACATCGCGTCGTAGTAGCCGTTCTTCTCAGCCACGAGCACGTCCACGATCGAGGCCGACGCCGAGAAATCGAAGCTGGACAGGTAGATCACCGGGCCGGCGGCCTTGTTCGCAGCGCAGCGATCGGCGGGGAACGGCTTGCCGGCCTCCACCTGCGACACCGGCACGGAGTCGCTGGTGACGGGGCCAGCCGTGGTGTCCGTCGCTGAAGTGCCGGGGGCGCCGGTGGAGTCGCTGCCACAGGCGGCGAACAGCGTGGTGGCGGCGAGGAGAACGGCGACCCTACGGGAGGTGGACATAGGGTGACGAGCCTATCGACCGCGATCGAGGGCGTCGAAGAGGGCCAGCACGTTGGCCGACCCAACGCCCACCCGGTGACCGGTACGGGAGATGAAGCCGAGTTGCACTCCGGTGGCCGGGTCGTCGGCGGCGAAGAACTGTTCGTGGCCGTCGGCGTCCACCACTACCTCGGTGAGCAGTGGTGCGCCAGCATCTGCCAGACACGCGCGGGCGTAGCCGGCGTTGAGCACCTCGAGCGCCACGTGTTGCACTCCGCCGCCATGTTCGGCGAGGTAGCGGGCAACAGCGGGGGATGCCTCCGGGCTGACCAGCACGAACGTGACGCCACCAGCGGACACCGCAGCCATGCCCACATGCGGCTCGGCCAACGGCACTTCGTGGAAGCCGAAGCGGCCCACCATGGATGCGGTTGCCGCGGCCAACTGCGGAACGGCGACGACGACGTGGTCCACCCTGCTCGCCACGGTGTCGAGGCCGGAGGAACCGCTGCCGGCAGCTTGCTTGTCGGGGGCCGGATCGGGGCGGTGGCCGGCCACTTCGATGCGGTGCGTTTCGGTGAGCAGCACGCGAAACAGTTGCTCGGCGAAATCCGCATCGACACCCGCCTCGATGGCCTGCTGGCGCCTTGACGTCACCACATCGCGCACGCGGGCCGGTTGGATGACGGGGGCATCGAACTGCTGCTTCACTTCGGCCACCTCGCGGCAGACCGCCAGTCGTTCGGCCACGATCGCAATGAGGGCGGCGTCGAGTTGATCGATGCGGGTGCGCAGATCGGTGAGGTTGGGTACAGCAGAGTCGGACATCGCCGTGAACCGTATCCGGTCAGCCCCAGTTCGGCCGTGGTGGTCTTTGGGAGACATGCCAATGCAGCGCCATGCGCTGGATCACGGAGATCAGCAACAGGAACAACGTGCCGAGCAACGCCATCGCGAACACCGCCGCCCACAGCGCGTCGCCCTCGTTCAGCGCAGCGGCCCGTCGGCCGATGTTGCCGAGGCCCTCGTTCGCGAAGTTGCCGCCCTCCACGAGATACGCCGCGATGAGCGCAAGCCCCACGTTGTAACGGGCCGCAGTGAAGAGTGAGGGCAGCGACGATGGAAGGCGCAGCCGCCACAACACTTCCCACCGGGATGCGTCCACCGAAGCCAGCAACTCGCGTGCGGCGGGGTCGGCCCCGCGCATGCCATCGACGGTGGCGAACGCGAACGCCGGCATGCACACGAGGCCGGTGATGAACAGCACGGGTGGAGTGCCGGAGCCCAACCACAGCACCACCGAGGCGATGTATGCCACGAACGGGGTGACCTGCAGAAGGATCAGTACCGGTTGGGTGGCGTGTTCCAAGAACGACGACGCTGCCATCAGCGAGCCCACCACCAGAGCCACGACGAGCGCGATCAGCAACCCACCGAGCGCATGAATGCCAGTGACCCAGGCGGCGCGCGCATAGTCGCCCGCATTGTCCAGCAGGTACGACACGATGCGCGAAGGGGCGCGAAGGATGAACGGTCGCACATCGGTTGCCCGAACGATCAGTTCCCAGAGACCGAGAAACACCACGATGCCGATGACGGGGGCAATGATTCGACGGTTCATGCTCGACCCGCCTGGAGCGCGTGGCGAACGTCGGCGCACAGCGCCACGAACCGCGGGTCGTCCTCCACATCGGCACTCCGGGGGCGGGGAAGGTCCACAGCGATGTCGGCCATCATTCGACTCGGGCGGGTACTGCTCACCAGCACCCGGTCGCTCAGCGCCACGGCCTCGCTGATGCTGTGGGTGATGAACAGCACCGTCGCGCCACGGCCTTCCACCAGCCGGGCGAGGATCACGCGCATCTCGGCTCGCGTGATTTCGTCGAGCGCGGCGAAGGGTTCGTCCATCACCAGCAGGGGAGCGTGCAGCGCCAGCGCGCGCACGAGCGCCACCCGCTGCTGCATGCCTCCCGACAACTCGTGCGGGTACGCATCGAGAAAGTCGCCCAGACCTACTTCCTCCAACAGCGCCATCGGGTCGGTGGCATCGGGAGGGTTGGCGGCGGTGTTCACGTCGAGCAGCAGGCGGGCATTGGCGTGCACGGTGCGCCAGGGCAGCAGCCCCGGTTGCTGGGGCACCATCGCCACGCGCTTGCGGCTTCGCGCCTCGGCCGGGGTGGCGTCGTCGAGTTGCACCATGCCGCTCGAGGCAGGCTCGAGGCCGGCCACGATGCGCATCAGCGTGGTCTTGCCGCACCCGGACGGGCCGATGATGCTCACGAAACTGCCGGGCTCGATGGTGAGTGACAGCGGATCGATCACGGGCAAGTCGCCGTACACCTTGGTGAGGTCGCGCACGACGATCCGGCTCATTGCACGTGAGTGTAGGAACTCGACGATGGAACTGTCGGCCACCACCGATAGTGTTGTCCCGTCCGTTGGGGCCTCACCTCCGACGCGATGCCACCGGCAAAGGCTGCCGGTCGCGACCTCCATCCACGAAGGAAGGCAACCATGGCACTCCCGCCGAAGACCGAAACGATCGACGCGCACAAGCTCAGCGACACCGACACCGGTTCGCCCGAGGTGCAGATCGCGCTGCTCACCGCACGCATCAACCACCTCACCGAGCACTTCAAGACCCACAAGAAGGACCACCACAGCCGTCGTGGCCTCCTGAAGCTCGTCGGCCGTCGCCGCCGCCTGCTCGATTACGTGAAGAACATCGACGTGCAGCGCTACCGCGACATCGTCGCCGCCAACGGTCTGCGCCGCTGAGCGACCCAATTCTGGGTGGGGAGGGCCGGTCCGAAAGGGCCGGCCCTTTTCGCGCCCCGCCCGGCCCGGCTCAACCCGGCCCGGCCGACTGGGTGGCTGGCGCATTTCGCGCCCACGGGTGGTAAATGCTCCATATCTGGCATCTTTCGCGCCCGTGGGTGCGTTGTGAGCCAAATGTGGCATGTTTCGCGCCCAACCCGGGGGCCCGAGCCTGGCCGTCCCGGGCGGGGCGGCCCGGGCGGGGCGGCCCGGGCGGGCGGGGCTCCGCCCCTGGTGGGGGAATGGCTGGTAGGCTGGCGAAGACATACCAACCGAGCGGAACCATTTGGATCGGTTGTCAGTCGCGAGTACCGAACCGCCGTCGCAGGTTCGGTGTTGACGACTGGGAACCGACCTCCGCTCCAACTGCCGTTGCGTGAGTGCGCGCGGCATGAAAGGAGCTCGTCATGGCAGAAGCCATCCGAGTGTCGGTACCTGTTTCGGGTACGGACAAGACCCTGTCCTTCGAGACCGGCAAGCTGGCCCAGCAGAGCATGGGTGCCGTCGTGGCATCGCTGGGTCGTACCACGGTGTTGGCCACGGCCAACGCTGCCAAGGAAGCCCGCCCCGGCGCCGACTTCTTCCCCCTCACCATCGACGTTGAAGAGCGTGCGTACGCCGCGGGCAAGATCCCCGGTTCGTTCTTCCGTCGTGAAGGCCGTCCCACCGAGGACGCCATCCTCACCTGCCGCCTCACCGACCGCCCGCTTCGCCCGGCGTTCCCCGATGGCTTCCGCAACGAGGTCCAGGTCGTACTCACGATCATCGGCGCCGACATGGAGAACCCGCACGACGTGCTCTCCATCAACGCTGCTTCGGCATCGCTGATGCTCAGCGGCATCCCGTTCGACGGCCCCATCGGTGCCGTGCGCGTGGCCTACAGCCAGGCCGGCGAGTGGACGCCGCACCCGAGCTACGAAGAGGGCCAGAACAGCACGTTCGAACTCGTCGTTGCCGGCCGCCAGCTCGACAACGGCGACGTCGCCATCATGATGGTGGAGGCCGGCGGTACGTCGAAGAGCTTCGACTACTACGCCGACGGCGCACCGAAGGTGGACGAAGCTGCTCTCGCCTCTGGTCTCGAGGCCAGCAAGACCTGGATCAAGGAGAGCATCGCTCTCCAGCGTGAACTGGTCGCCAGCGTCATCGCCACCAAGGGCCCCATCGTGCCGATGGAGTACACCGTCAGCGTCGACTACGCCCCCGAGGTGTTCTCGGCCGTCGAGCCCATTGCCACCCCCGAGCTGTCGAAGGCTGTCGCCATCGCTGGCAAGGCCGAGCGCAACGCCGCAACGGATGCCGTGACTGCCGATGCACTCGCCAAGTTGTGCGGTGAGGGTGGCGCGTTCGCCGGTCGCGAGCGCGAGGTGAAGGAAGCCGTGCGCAGCCTCACCAAGAAGCTCGTTCGTAAGCGGATCGTGGAAGAGGGCAAGCGCATCGACGGTCGCGGCCCCCGCGACCTGCGTCCGCTCAGCAGCGAAGTGGGCGTGCTGCCCACGGCGCACGGCACCGGCCTGTTCCAGCGTGGCGAGACCCAGGTGATGAACGTCGTCACCATGGCCATGCCGCGTATGAACCAGCTGCTCGACACGCTGGGCCCGGAGACCAACAAGTACTTCCTGTTCCACTACAACATGGCCCCGTGGGCCAACGGTGAGACCGGCCGCGTGGGTTCGCCCAAGCGTCGCGAGATCGGTCACGGTGCGCTCGCCGCCCGTGCACTGCTGCCGGTGCTGCCGGGCATGGACAAGTTCAACTACACCCTTCGCCTCGTGGCCGAAGTGCTGGCCTCCAACGGCTCCACCTCGATGGCCTCGGTGTGCTCGGGTTCGTTGGCCCTCATGGATGCCGGCGTGCCGGTGCGTGCGGCCGTGGCCGGTATCGCCATGGGCCTCGTCTACGCCGAGGGTAAGTACACCACCCTCACCGACATCCTCGGTGCCGAAGACGCATTCGGCGACATGGACTTCAAGGTGGCCGGTACGTCCGACGCCATCACCGCCCTGCAGCTCGACACCAAGATCGACGGCATTCCCGCCGATGTGCTGGCCGCCGCGCTGAACCAGGCGAAGGACGCCCGCACCGAGATCCTCGACAACATGAACGCCTGCCTCGCCGCTGCTCGCGACGAAGTGGCCGCCACGGCGCCGAAGATCATCACCATCACCATTCCGATGGACAAGATCGGTGAGGTCATCGGGCCGAAGGGCAAGGTCATCAACACCATCACCCAGGAGACCGGTGCCGACATCGCCGTCGACGACGACGGCGCCCAGGGCATCGTCACCATCGGCGCTGTCGAGGCGTGGCGCATGGAGGATGCGAAGGCTCGCATTCTCGCCATCGTGTCGCCGCCGATGGCCGAGCTCGGCAAGAGCTACCCGGGCCGCGTCGTGAACATCACCAAGTTCGGTGCGTTCGTGAACATCCTCCCGGGCCGCGACGGTCTGGTGCACATCAGCAAGCTCGGCAAGGGCAAGCGCATCAACAACGTGGAAGACGTGCTCACGCTCGGTCAGGAGATCGAGGTCATCGTCGAGGAGATCGACGAGAAGGGCAAGGTCAGCCTTACCCCCGGTGAGAGCTGGGATCCGGTGATCCCCGAAGGCGCAGCGTCGTCGTCGGGCGACCGTGGTGACCGCGGCGACCGTGGTGGCCGCGATCGCGACCGTGGTGGCCGCGACCGTGACCGTGGCGAGCGTGCCCCGCGTGCCGCCGCAGCCGACGTGGAAGGCGCCGTGACGGTTTCGTTCGACGATGCCTTCGACGCAGAACTCGCCGGCGACCTTGGCGACCTCGGCCCCGGCGGCGAGTCCGGCGGCAACGCCGGTGGCGACCGTGGCGATCGCGGTGGCGACCGTGGCGGCCGTCGTCGTCACCGCTGACGCGACGAACCTGTTGCCTTGAGCGACCTTCGGATCACCCAACTTCACTCAGGCCTGAC
>CAIXIJ010000068.1 GCA_903919455.1 uncultured Acidimicrobiaceae bacterium
CGGCCTACTGCGGCGGAGATGGCGGCCGCGAGTGGGCCACACTGCCGGAAGCCGAGCGGGTGACGCAGATCGCGCAGGAAATGCGCTCGATGCACGGCATCACCGCCGATGTGCTGGGCAGCTACTCACGAGCGTGGAACACCGAGCCCCGCTACGGCGGCTCCTACGCGGTGTACGAGCCCGGACAGGTGCAACGGTTCTGGGCGGCGGTCCGCGCGCCGTGGGGCAGGGTGCATTTCGCCGGCGAACACGTGGCCACCTGCACCGGCTATATGGAGGGCGCGCTGGAGAGCGGCGAAACTGTCGCGTCGCGGATCGTCGCCGCGGGCTAGCCTCGTCGCACCATGCCAAGTACCTCCGCGCCACGAACCGGGCCCGACTCCGACGGGCCTCCTCGCATCGCACTCGCGCCCGATGGGGCGCCCTCCTGGATGGCTGATGCCATCGTCGCCGGTGGTGGTCACCTGGTGCCATTGGCCGATGCCGAAGCCGTGGTCTGGGCGGCGCCCCGCGATCCGGAGGCGCTTCGCATCGCGTTGTACGAGCACCCGCATCTCAACTGGGTGCAGCTGCCCTTCGCCGGTATCGAAACCTTCGTCGATCTGGTCGACGACGATCGGCTCTGGACTTGTGGCAAGGGTGTGTACGCCGAACCCGTTGCTGAGCTCGCGCTGTCATTGGCGCTCGCCGGGCTTCGCCATGTGGGCCAGTACGCGAGGGCCACCGAATGGGGTCGCCCGCATGGGCGCAACCTGAAGGGCGCCAACGTCACGGTCCTCGGTGGAGGTGGCATCACCGAGGAATTGCTGAGGCTTCTGCAGCCGTTCGACTGCCGCGTCACCGTGGTGCGCAACCGGGTTGCCGAAATGGAGGGCGCCGAAGAGGTGCTCGAGCCCGATCGGTACGTCGACGCCATCGCCGACGCCGACGTGGTGTTCCTGGCGTTGGCACTCACTCCCGAAACCGAGGGCATGATCTCGCGCAGCGAACTCGAGCAGATGCGCAGCGACGCCTGGATCGTGAACGTGGCTCGTGGCCGGCACATCGTCACCGACGATCTGGTGTGGGCACTGCAGGAGGGTGTGATCGGTGGTGCCGCCCTCGATGTCACCGATCCCGAACCGCTCCCGGCCGACCATCCACTCTGGAGCCTGCCCAACTGCATTATCACGCCGCACGTGGGCAACACCCCCGAGATGGCGGTGCCCTTGCTCAGTGAGCGCATCGCCACGAACATTCGGCGCTTCGCCGATGGTGAGGAACTGGTGGGCCCGATCCACGTCGATCTGGGTTACTGAGCCGTGGAGGCAGGCCAGTACTGGCGTGCCGGAGGCAGCACCGAGCCCTGACGAGCCGTAGGGTTGGTGCATCGGTACCTATTACGACCTGCTCGGTGTGGCGCCCGATGCGCCGACCGTAACGATCCGCGACGCCTACCGTCGCGCCGCGCGTACTCATCACCCGGACCGCGCCGGCGAGGGCTCCGCAGCGCGCATGTCCGAGGTGAATCGGGCGTGGCACACGCTGTCCGACCCTGCCCGTCGCCGCGACTACGACCTCTCGCTTCGCAATCCCGCGGCGGCGACGGCCGCCACTGCTCCGAGGGCCACAACGGCACCGCCGAAGTTCGTGGAGCCGAGGTTCAACCCGCTGGCTCGGTATCAGAATCCACCTCGATTCCCCTGGCGTCTTCTCGGTGTGCTGTTCGTGATCGGAGTGGCGCTCGTGATCATTTCTCAGGCGACTGCCCCAGACCCGGTGACCCCGAAGGTGGACCGTCTGCTGGCACCGGGCGACTGCGTGGCCTTCCGTTCGAACGGTGATGCAGCAGAGGTGCTGTGCTCGGAGACGCACCAAGGTGTCGTGGAGGTGCTGGTGACCACGGGCGATCCGTGCCCCGCCGACACCGAGCCGCATCGCGACGAGCAGGGCCTCGGAACGGCATGCGTCCGGCCGATCTGACGGGTGGCAATCGGCAGGTGCCCTGATAGATTGCTTCGCCTGTGAGGGCGATTAGCTCAGTCGGCTAGAGCGCTACGTTCACACCGTAGAGGTCACAAGTTCGAGCCTTGTATCGCCCACCACGCAAGGCCCCGCCCGGTTCGCCCGGTCGGGGCCTTTTGCATTCTCCGGCCGCAATCCAACCGATCGATGGCGATGCCCACTAGTTTTTGATCATGGCACGACTTTGCGAACGACCAGGATGTTCGCAACCTGCTGAGGTCAGCTACGGCATCGATGCCGATCGCCTCACGGTATGGATTCAGGCCTTCGACGATGCCGCCGGGTACCGGGCCGGTGTGCTGTGCCGTCGACATGCCGATGCGATGGTGGTGCCTCTCGGCTGGACGCTCGACGATCGTCGTGAGGCGGCGCCTCGCCTGTTCAAGCCGCGCGAAGTGGCTTCGGTGGTGAAGGCGAAGTCGAAGCGCAAGAAGCAACCGGTGGTCAGCGACGACACTGGTCAACTCGAGTTGGGTGTGGTGCCCGACGACACCGACGGCATCGATCGCCCTGCGCCCGAGGTGGCAATGGGTCCACGCAGCGGGGTAACCCCGTGGAAGCCGGTGTTCGATCAGTCCGACGACCTCGATGGCCTGCTGGCCACCAACAGTCCGTTGCTGTCGCGAGCCTTTGGGCGTCGCGAGCGTCGCGAACCGACCTGAGATGGATGTGCATGCCTCGCTCGAGGCTCCGTGTTCACCCGCCGAACTGTTTCGTTTCGTGGACGATCTAGCGCAGTATCCGAACTGGGTGGATCTCGTGCATCGCGCCAACGCCGTCGCCGACGCGTCGGAACCGGTGTGGCAGATTGAACTGCGTGCCCGCATCGGGCCGCTGGCGCGTAGCAAGCAACTCCGGATGCGTCGCACCACTCACGACACCGTGGAGCACGTGGCCGTGTTCGAGCGCGATGAGGTGGATGGCCGGCGCCACGCGCCCTGGGTGCTGCGCGCTGAAGTGACCTCGGCACCCGGTGGGTCGTTGTTGCAGATGCACCTGCACTATGGCGGGGCACTCTGGACCGGCGGCGTGCTGGAACGCACGCTGGCGGATCAGATCACGAACGGTCGCGAGCGGCTGCAGTCGTTGGTGCGTTCCACGCGCTGAGGCGCCCGTCGGCTCGTCGCTCCAACCGCAGCGGCATTCCGAAGCACTCGCTGAGGTTGGCCGACGTGAGATGCCGTTCGATCGGTCCCTTGGCCACCACCTTGCCGTCGCGCAGGATCAGCACGTGAGTCATGCCGGGCGGCACTTCGTCGAGGTGATGGGTGACGAGGATCAGCGGTGGGGAAACTGGGTCGAGGGTGAGTTCGCTGAGCGCCAGCACCAACTGCTCGCGTCCGCCAAGGTCGAGGCGGGCGGAGGGTTCGTCGAGCAACAACACACCGGGGTCGTTCATCAGCGTGCGAGACAGCAACACCCGCTGCTGCTCGCCACTCGAGAGCGTGCCCAGGGAGCGCTCCGCGGTCCAACCCACACCCATCCGTTCGAGGCATGCGTCTGCTTGCCGCTCGTCGTCGGCGGTGTATCGATGCCACCACGGTTCGAGCGCTGCGTAACGGGCCGTCTTCACCACGTCGCGGGCGGAGAGTTCGGGTCGGATCTCTGCCGCCAGTGCAGCCGACATGTAGCCCACGCGTCGACGAAGCTCGCGCACATCGGTGCGACCGAGGCGCTCGCCGAGTACCTCCACCTTGCCAGCGCTGGGATGCTCGTACAACGAGGCGATCCGCAGCAGGGTGGTCTTTCCCGATCCGTTTGCTCCAAGGACCAGCCAGCGTTCCCCCGCGTTCACCTGCCAGTCGATTGGGGAGAGGATGCTGCGGTCGTCGCGCACGAATGTGACCTTTGAGAGTTTCAGAACGGGGCTCATTCGGCCGATGACACTAGGCGCGGAGTTCCGTGCGCGCTGAAAGCCCCACAAATGATCCGACTGTTAGCCTGAACCACCACATGCGCCGCCTCGCCCCCTTCGTGCTTGCCTTCGTCGCACTGGTTCCGATCGCGTCATCGCTGCCGGTCCGTGCCGACGACCCTGCGCAGCAGGCAGCCAAGGAGATCGCCGACGCTCGAGAGCAGGCGAATGCGGCAGCCGATGCCTATTTCACGGCGGAATCCGAACTCGACTCGCTGGCGATGGAAGCCCAAGCGCTCGAAGTGCAGATCGCTGATCTGAAGAGCCAGGTGGATGATCTCCAGGCCCGTGTGGAGCAGATCGCCGTCAACCGCTTCACCAGGTCGTCGGCCAGTTCGTCGCCGTTGCTGAACGGTTTCTCCACGCCGGAGGAACTGATGCAGGTGGCAGCGTTGTCGGCGGTCATCAACGACACCTCCGACGAGGATTTCGATAACTACGACTCGCTGCAACTGCAGCTCACACGTGCTTCGAAGGAGCTTGCCGATAAGCGCAAGCAGGGCGAGCGGCAGAAGGCGAAGGCCGCCGCATTGCGCGACGATGCCCTGGCCCAGGTGGCGAACCTGAAGAAGGTGGAAGCGCAGCGCCTGCAGGACGAGAACGTGCGCAAGGCGCTCGTGGCGGAGGAAGCCCGTCGCGCTGCCACCGACGCGGCGGCGAGTGCTGCTGCGTCCACCACCACGACGTTCGACCCCAGCATCGACCCACTGCTCATCGAGGGCGGTGGCGGCAACATCGGGGCCCCGCAGACCACGGTGCCGGCACCCGTGGGTGCCGGCGGACAGACCGGCGCCGGTGGGGCCGGCGGCCGACCCGGCGGTGCCGGCGGCAGCGATTACGGCGGTCCGGGCTGGCATTGCCCCACCGACCCGGCTGCGGTGGCCTTCGGCGACACCTGGGGTGCGCCGCGCAGTGGTGGCCGTCGTCACGAGGGCGTCGACATGATCGGCCCCATCGGCACCCCGATCTACGCAGTGGTTGATGGTCATGCCAAGGCGTGGAGTTCTGAGCTCGGTGGGTTGGTGCTGTCGCTGTACGGAGCCGACGGCAACCGCTACTTCTACGGCCACATCGACCACTACGGGCTGCTCGGCGATGTGAAGGCCGGCGATGTCATCGCCTACATGGGCCAGACCGGCAACGCTCGCTTCAGCGTGCCGCACCTGCACTTCGAGATCCATCCTGCCGGTGGTGCTGCGGTGAACCCGTACCCCACGGTGCGCGCTCACTGCTGACGCACGGTTCGCGACAGCGTGCCTTCATCGGTAAGGCTCGCGGCGATGGATGAACTGTCGTCGGCGTTGGCCGAAGTGGTGGGTGCCCGCGAGGTCGCCGAGTTGGCGCGGTTGTCGGGCGGAGCATCGCGAGAGACGTTTCGGTTCCTCGCCGACGGGCGGCCACTCATCCTGCAGCGCCAACGCGGCGGCGACATTCGCGACATGGGCGTGGAGGCCGATGTGGTGCGGGCCGCCTTCGCCGCCGGTGTGCCGGTACCCGAGTTGGTGGCGTCGTCGAACCAGCCGTCGGCCGTGGGGTCGGCGTTCATGGTGCTCACCGCAGTGGAAGGCGAGACCATCGCTCGCAAGATTCTGCGCGACGACGAGTTCCGCACGGCCCGCGAGTTGCTGCCGGCGCAGTTCGGTCGGGCGCTCGCTCAACTGCACACCATCGACCCCGCCACCGTGCCGGGCCTGGCACCGCAGGATCAGGTACGCATGTACCGCCAGCTGCTCGACACCTCCGGCGAGCCGCACCCCACGTTCGAGCTGGCCTTCCGATGGCTGGAAGAGCACCAGCCGCCGCCGTGCCCGCCCACGCTGGTGCACGGCGACTTCCGCCTCGGCAACGTGATGGTGGGCGCCGACGGGCTGCGTGCAGTGCTCGACTGGGAGCTCGCCCACATCGGCGACCCGATGGAAGACCTCGGCTGGCTGTGCGTGAAGGCGTGGCGTTTCGGCAGCCCGAAGCCCGTGGCCGGCGTGGGGGAGTACGCCCAACTCATCGAGGCCTACGAGGAAGCCAGCGGCCTCACCGTCGACCCCGAAGTGGTGCGCTGGTGGGAAGTGCTGGGCACGCTGAAGTGGGGCATCATGTGCATCGGGCAGGCCAACGCGCACGTGTCGGGTGTGGCCCGCAGCCACGAGCTGGCTGCCATCGGTCGCCGCGTGTGCGAGAACGAACACGACCTGTTTCTGGCACTGGAGGGACGCTGGTGAACCCGCACGACATGCCGTCGGCCGAGCAACTCGTGGAGGCCGTGCGCGAGTGGCTGGAACGCGACGTGATGACCAGCACCAGCGGTCGCCTGCAGTTCCACGCCCGTGTGGCGGTGAACGTGCTGGCGATGGTGGAGCGCGAGTTGCAGGTGGGCCCCACGCAGGCGGCCGTGCACCGCGATCGTCTGGAGCAGCTCGGCTGTGCCGACGAACGCGATCTGGCGCGGCGCATCCGCGACGGCGAACTCGACGACCGTCTGCCCGAGGTGCGCGAACTGGTGTGGGCCACGGCGAAAGACAAGCTCACCGTGGCCAATCCGAAGTACCTCGACTAGTTCGCTCGCTTCGGCGACAGCGTGACGGGCTGGCCGGCGGCCAATTGGCCGCAGGCGGCGTCGATGTCGGTGCCGCGGTTGCGGCGAACGGTGGCGTTCACGCCGAAGCCTTCCAACAGGTCGCGGAACTCGTGCACCCGCTTGGGCGTGGAACCCACGGTGGGGTATCCGGGGGTGGGGTTCAGCGGGATGAGGTTCACGTGCGCAGGCAGCTGGAATCGTCGGCAGAGGCGGGCCAGTTCCTTGGCATCAGCACCACGGTCGTTCACGTCGGCGATAAGTGCCCATTCGAAACTGAGGCGGCGGCCTTTCACGGCGAGGTAATCGGCGCATGCCTCCATCAACTGGTTCAGCGGATAGCGCTTGTTGATGGGCACCAATTGGTCGCGAAGTTCGTCGTTGGCGGCGTGCAGCGACACCGCCAAATTCACCGGCAACGGCCGCTCGGTGAGCTTGCGAATGCCGGGCACCAAGCCCACGGTGCTGATGGTGAGATGGCGGGCCGACATGCCGATGGCGCCGTGGAACCGCTCGACCGCGCCCCACACGGCGTTCTCGTTGGCCATCGGCTCGCCCATGCCCATGAACACCACGTTGGCGAGACGACGGTCCATGGCCCGCGCATCGCGGGCAGCCACTACCACCTGCTCCACGATCTCCCCAACCGTGAGGTGGCGAGTGAAGCCTGCCTGGCCCGTGGCGCAGAACCCGCACGCCATGGCGCATCCGGCCTGGCTGCTCACACACACCGTGACGCGATCGGGGTAGATCATCAGCACGGTCTCGATGCGGCTGCCATCGTCGAGTTCCCACAGGTACTTCACGGTGTCGCCGCCGTCGCTGACGCGGCGGACCACCTGACGCAGCGACGTCGGAAGTGACGAG
>CAIXIJ010000069.1 GCA_903919455.1 uncultured Acidimicrobiaceae bacterium
TACGCCGATGAACGGCTGGGCAACTGCGAGCGACTGGCCTCACTGCCGTCGTTCGAGCAGTGGCTCGCCGACGCCGCACACCCGGTCTGAACGCGAACGAGCCGACCCGGTTGCCCGGGTCGGCTCGTCGATACGTGCAAGTTGGTCAGATGGTCAGTCGACCGCGCGACCGTGCTCGACGGCGTCGAGTTCGCGCTCGATGGCACGCAACTCTTCAGGCGTACCCTGCACCTTCGGGCCGGTGAACCACTTGCGGCCGCTGAAGTGCCAGTACGCCCAGATGACGATGGCCGAGAGGAGGATCAGTGGACCGGTGAAGTTGAAGTTGTTGATCTTGTAGAACGTGTTCCCTGCGCCATCGTCGAGGAACTGGTTGTCGGCACCCCATGGCTTCCAGAACGGCCAGAACACCGGTGCGAAGAACAACACCGTGATGAAGCCGATCCATGCGAGCGCGGTCCAGCCCACAAGCTTGTGGCGGCCCTTCAGGTTCCACGGGCCCACCTGGAAGTCGGGGTTAGTGAGACGCAGGTAGATGGGGATCGCGTAGGAGATGTAGAGCCCGATCACGCAGATGCCCGTCATGGCGAAGAACGCCGTGGAGTAGCGGCCGGCGCCCGTGCCCTTCACGATCAGAGAGGTGGAGCCCACCAGTGCCGACAGTACAACGCCGAGCCAGACCGAGTTCGTTGGCGTACGAGTCTTCGGGTTGATCTTGTGCCAGATCTTCGAACCCGGCAGTGCTCCGTCGCGGGAGAAGGCGTAGATCATTCGGCTGTTCGCGGTGACTGATGCGAGGCCGCAGAAGAACTGTCCGATGATGGCGATGAAGATGATGAGCTTCGCGGCGTTGGTGCCGACTGCAGCAGAGATCACACGGGGGGCGGCGTTCACGAGGAACGGGTCGTTCGCATCGCCGAAGATGAGCGCACCGTAGGAGTCGTCACCCTTCTTGGGCAGCGCGGCAATCATCGCCACGTTCATCACCAATGCGGCGATCGCGGAGATGTAGATCGACCTCACGATCGCCTTCGGTGCCTCCGTGCGTGCGCCGACGGTCTCCTCGCTCACGTGCGCCGAGGCATCGAACCCGGTGATGGTGTACTGCGCCAGCAGCAGACCGAGCGCAAAGAGATACACCGTGACGAACACACCACCGGTCCAACCCGTGAGCCCGGCGGGCGCTTCGTCGAACACACCGCCGAGACCACGGCGGTTGTCGGGAGCGATGAAGAGGATGCCGGCGATGATGACCACGCCCACGACGTGCCACCACACGCTGACGTCACCGAAGATCTTCACCAGGCTGATGCTGAACGTGTTGAGCAGGCCATGAATGACCAACACCACGAGGAAGATGATGAAGATGTTCCCGACGTTGAGGTGGAAGTCGTCGGTGAACATTCGGATGAAGTAACCGATGAAGATGGCCAAGGCGTAGTCGACGCTGGCAATCACACCGATCTGGCCGAGCAGGTTGAAGTAACCCGTGAACCACGCCCAGCGCGCCTGGTTCTTTCGGGCGAGCTTCGCCGACCAGTAGTAGAGACCGCCTGCAGTCGGGTATGCCGAGCAGATCTCGCCCATCGCCATGCCCACCAAGAGCGCGAACAGGCCGACGATGAGCCACCCCAGGGTGATGACCCGCGGGCCACCGGTGACCATGCCGAGCCAGAAGCTCGTCATGCCGCCAGCCAGGATCGAGATGATCGAGAAGCTGATGGCGAAGTTGCTGAACGTACTCATGCCGCGGTGCAACTCCTGGGCGTAGCCCATGGAGTGGAGATGCTCGCGGTCTTCGTCCACGGTGTCGGCCATGGATACCCCCTTGTGGTTCAGGAATGTGAAGGCGCCTGCCTCCCCCAAAGCCCCTCGGGGTGGCACGCGTTACTGTGTGCTTAGCACATCCACAAATCCGCTCGGAGCGATCGTTTCGCAGAACCAGTCGACCAGACGGTCGGCGTTCGGGCGGCTGTGCACCACCGCGGCCTGCGTGGCGGCGATGAGCTCAGCAGGGCTGGAACCGATGCGAAGCAGTTCCTCCTCACCGAAACCGGTGGCCCAGCGACGGATCATGCCTTCGTGCACCTCGGGATGAAACTGTGTGCTGAACATGCGACCCAGCTGCCAGGCCTGCGGGCCTGATGCCGTGCGAGCCAGTTCGGTGGCATGCGGCGGCAGGGTGACCACGTCGTAGTGCCACTCCATCCACGGACCTGCGGCGACCACATCGGGCACGTCGGTCTCCACGTCCTGCCAGCCGATCTCCACGATCTCGGCCTTGTGGGCGTCGCCCCCAAACGCGTGCGCCATCACCTGGCTGCCGAAACAGATGCCGAACACGGGAATGCCGCGACGCGCAGCCTCGTGCAGCACCGCCACCTCCGCCTGCACCTTGTCGGCCACGTCGGGCCAGTAGACGCTCCACTCGCTGCCCAGCATCAGCACCAGTTCGTGGCTGTCGAGGGCCGGCCAGTCGCCGGGTGTCTCGCGATGACACTCGTCGAACGAGTATCCGTGTTCACGGAATCGGTCCCCGATGAAGCCCGGGTCGGCATCAGTGCCGTTGGCGATGAGCAGTGCACGCATTGGGAAGACGGTACCAAGGCTCAGGTGGCGAAGAAGACGTTCTTCAGCTCGGTGTAGTGATCCAGCACGTGCATGCTGTGCTCAC
Source organism: uncultured Acidimicrobiaceae bacterium (assembly GCA_903919455.1). Taxonomy (GTDB): domain Bacteria; phylum Actinomycetota; class Acidimicrobiia; order Acidimicrobiales; family Ilumatobacteraceae; genus UBA668. Next base: position 2,675 of record CAIXIJ010000069.1, read on the forward strand.
GGCCAAGGCCGCTCTGCTTGAAACCACCGAACGGCGTGCTGTAGCGCACCGACGAGTTCGAGTTCACGCTGAGCGTGCCGGCCTCCATCGCGCGCACGACGCGGATGGCCTTGGACCCGTCCTGTGTCCAGACCGAGCCCGACAGGCCGTAGTCGCTGTCGTTGCAGATGCGGATGGCATCGGCTTCGTCGTCGAACGGGATGACCACCACGACTGGGCCGAAGACCTCTTCGTGACAGATCGGGTCGGCGTAATCGGGTGCCGCGATCATCACCGGGTGCCAGTAGCCGGGGCCACTGGGCACCTCACCCGTGAACACGGTGTCGAGGCCATCGGTGTACTTCTTCACCCGAGCAAGATGATCTGCCGTGACCAGTGGCCCCATCGCCGTGGCGGGGTCCATCGGGTCGCCCACGGTGAAGGCCTTCGCCGCATCGATGAACAGTTCCATGAAACGGTCGTACGCGCTGCGCTGCACCAGCACCCGACTGCGAGCACAGCAGTCCTGACCCGAGTTGTCGAAGACCGCGCCGGGAGCAGCCGCTGCTGCCTTCTCGAGGTCGGCGTCGGCGAAGACGATGTTGGCGCTCTTGCCGCCGAGTTCCAGAGTGAGCCGCTTCACCTGGTCGGCGCACCCCTGCATGAGGCGCTTGCCCACCGCGGTGGATCCGGTGAAGGCCACCTTGCGCACATCGGGGTGTTCCACGAGGCGCCAGCCCACGGTGGAGCCAGGGCCGACCACCACGTTCAGTACGCCATCGGGGATGCCGGCCTCCAGCGCCAGTTCGCCGATACGCACGGTGCTGAGTGGCGTGATCTCCGCGGGCTTCAGCACCGCAGTGTTACCAGCTGCGAGCGCAGGCCCGATCTTCCACGACGCCATCAGCATCGGGAAGTTCCACGGGGTGATGAGACCCACCACACCGAGCGGCTCGTGGAACGTCACGTCGATCCCGCCAGCAACCGGAATGCTCGACCCTGTGTGCTTCTCCACTGCACCGGCGAAGTAGTGCAACACGTCGGACACCGCATTCGCGCACCACCGTGCGCTGCCGATGGGCATACCCATGTTCTGGGTCTCCAGCAGCGCCAACTCATCGACGTGCTCTGCCACCTTGTCGGCGAATCGCCGCATCAGCCGGGCGCGATCGGCAGGCGCCATCGCCCGCCACGCCGGCCCCGCTGCCTTCGCCTTCGCCACGGCTGTATCGACATCGTCGACGGTGGCGTGGCGGAACTCGTGGATCACTTCTTCGGTCGCCGGGTTGCGCAGGATCATGATGTCGGACACAGGTTGGAGGGTAGCGGGCCGCCGTGGGTCAGAATGGTGGCCGATGAGCACGCCGCCGCCCCTGATTGCCCTGTGCGCACGAACCCTCACCTTCTCCGACGAAGGCAAGCGCGACGCGTTCAGCAGCAGCCAGCCATATAGCCGTGCGGTGGCACGCGCCGGTGGGGTGCCGGTGCTCGTGCCACCGATCAAGGAACTGGCGCAGAACGCCCTCACCGTGCTGCAGCACTTCGATGGGGTGCTGTTGCCGGGTGGCGGCGACGTCGACCCGCGTCGTTACGGCCAGGAACCCGACGACGACACGCTGTACGGCATCGTGCCCGTGCACGACGACCTCGACATCGCCATCTGTCTGGCGGCCATCGAACTCGACCTTCCCATGCTGGCGCTGTGCCGGGGCATGCAGGTGCTGAACGTGGCGTTGGGCGGCACGCTGGTGCAGGACATCGGCAACAGCGATCACTGGATGCGCGAGCACACCGTGCAACTCCTCGAAGGCAGCAAGTTGGCCCTGGCCACCGGCACCACGGATCTGGAGCACTGTCACTCGGTGCACCACCAGGGTGTGGGCGATCTCGCAGAGCCGCTCGTACCGGTTGGATGGGCGCCCGATGGTCAACTCGAAGCCGTGGAACTCCCGACGGCCAGTTGGGTGGTTGGTGCACAGTGGCACCCGGAAGACACCGCCACACACAAGCCGCAACAGCAGGCCATCTACGACGAACTCGTCCGACGCGCCGCAGCCCGCGCCGCAGCGACTGCCTAGGCTGCTCACGTGAATCCGCTCGTGCTCATCGTTGGCCGCGTCTCGCCGGAAGCGAAGAACGTTCGCGGCGAGCCCTTCGCCGCCGGACGCCGCTACTTCCACGCTGCTGCCCGTGCAGGCGGCGTGCCGCTGATGCTGCCCCCGATTCTCGATCTGGTCGACGACATCCCCGACCTCATGCGCCGAGTCGATGCCGTCGTCTTACACGGTGGCGGCGACGTCGACCCGCGCCACTATGGGCAGGAACCCACCGCCGATCAGCTGTACGGCATCGTGGAAGAACACGATGAGGTGGAACTGGCCGTGGTGCGCACCGCACTAGAACTCGACGTACCCACCCTGGCCATCTGCCGCGGCATGCAGGTACTGAACGTGGCGATGGGCGGCACGCTGCAACAGCACATCGGCAGCGAAGACCACTGGTTCGAGTACACCCACGTGGAACTCGAACCTGGTTCACGCATCGCCACGGCCATCGGGAACGCCAATGTGGCGTCGTGTCACTGCGTGCACCATCAGGCCCTCGACGTGATCGCCGATGGCCTCCACGTCACCGGCCACACACACGACGGCATCGTGCACGCGGCCGAAGTGTCGGCCGCCACCTGGATCGTCGCCACGCAGTGGCACCCCGAGGATTCGGCCGACAACGACCCGCAGCAGCAAGCCCTCTTCAACGCCCTGCTCCGCCACACCTGACCCCTCCCCGGTTCCCTGGTTCCCGGCAGCCGCCGCCAGCTGCCGCCACCGCTGGTTGGGCGCGCAACCTCCCGCATTCGGGTCACAACGCACCCACGGGAGCGAACACTCCCAAGGGCAGGAGGAAGCGCGCCCGTGGACGCGACATGTCCCACGGTTCGAGTCGGTGACCCGCCTGCCCGCGAGCTCCAAGTGGATCCCGGGTCGATAGGTTGCCGGCAGCTTCCCCCTCCAGCATCCACCTCACTCGGAGGGAAGCCATGGCCCATTGGCAAAGAGCCGTCGACGACTGGTTCGCCAGCCATCACGGCATCGTGTCCGCCCATACGCTCGAACGGTTGGGCATGCCGTCGAGCACCATCTATCGACTTGCCCAGGAACAACGGCTCGTTCGAATGATGCCCGGCGTGTTCCGCAGCGCGCAGTGGCCATCGACCAACGCACAGCAACTCGCTGCCGCCTGCGCCAGAAATGAGCACGCCTACATCGCTTTCACCACCGCGTGTCGCGAGTGGGGGTTCCGGGGTGTCAGTGACCCAACGCTGCATGTGATCACCGAGCACGGCGCCTCCCCCGAGATGCCACACATCGTGGTGCACCGGACTCGCCGACTGGACCCGGTCGATGTGGTCAAGCGCCCCGATGGCATTCGCCTCACCAGTCCCCCACGGTCGCTCTTTGACTCGGCTGACATGCTCGGGTTCCGCTCCAGCCGATCCATCCTCGAACAGATGCTGAACGAGAACATGTGCACGATGGGCACCGTGATCGACACCGTCACTCGGCTCTACCACCCGAATCGACCTGGCTCGCTGACAATGCGACGGGTGATCGCATCCAAACCGCGCTGGGAACGCGCCCTCCAATCCGACCTTGAACTACGGGTGCTGTTGGCTATCGAGCGACACGGCCTACCGCGTCCGGTGCCGCAGTACCCGGTCGTCCTGCCCGATGGGCAGTTGATTCACCTCGACTTCGCATGGCCTGAATGGAAGGTGGGCCTGGAAGTGGACGATCCGGCATGGCACGCCGGGGCAGATGCCTCGCACCGCGACTCCCGCCGAGATCGCAAAGCCACCTCGATGGGCTGGGCCGTCGTGCGCGTCTCTCGTCTCGACGTGACCGACGACCTTGATGGAGCGGTGGCTGATGTCGCTGCCACTATCGCGCTTCGCCGCGCACCCAGGTGATGTCGCACCCACGGGTGCGATTCATACCGATAGTGGGACTTTTTGCGCCCGCGGGCGCGGAGTGGCCCGGATTTGGAAGGTTTCGCGCCCAACCCGAATCGCGCCCAACCCGTTTCGCGCCCAACCCGAGCCAAACCGGCTCGCGGCGCGGCGCGAGCGCGGCCCGGACCCTGGGGGAGGCGGATTAGGGGGCGAGGTCGATGAGCCAGCCGGGGAAGAAGCCGACGAACAGCGTGAACGCCACCGAGAGGGAGATGGCCACGGTGAGGTACACCGGCAGGCGCACTTCCTCACGCTGATCGTCGCCGGCCTCGGGCTCGGCGATCCACATCGAGATCATGATCCGCAGATACAAGAACGCAGCGATCACTGCAGCCACCATCGCCACCACGGCGACGGAGTAACTCTTCGCCTCCACGGCTGCACGGATGACACCAAACTTGGCGACGAAACCACTCGTGAGCGGAACACCTGCCTGAGCCAGCAGCAGGATGGTCATGCCGAAGGCGAGCACCGGACGGCTGCGTCCGAGACCGCGGAAGGCAGCCAGGTCGGTGGCGTTGTCGCCAGTTCGGCTGACCGCGGTGACGATGCCGAAGGTACCCATGACGAGCACCGTGTAGATGAGCGTGTACAGCAGCACCGACGAACGGCCATCGTTGCCGGGGCCGCCAGCGGCATGCGCCGCAGCCTCTACGCCCACCAACATGAAACCGGCATGGCTGATGCTGGAGAACGCCAACATGCGCTTCACGTTCGTCTGCACGACGGCCATAATCGAACCGCCGAAGACGGTGAGGATGGCGAGCACCCAGAGCACCGGACGGTAGTCGCGGCTGAAGTTGGGCAGACCCTGGAGCAGCACTCGCAGCATCGCTGCAAACGCTGCGGCCTTCGCGGCCGACGCCATGAACGCCGTTACCGGGGTGGGCGAGCCTTCGTACACATCGGGAGTCCAGAAGTGGAACGGCACGGCCGCCACCTTGAACGCGAGACCCACCACCAGCAGGGCCACGCCGGCCAAGAGGATTGCGTCGTCGCGCCCCTTCGTGGGCACGGTGTTGGCGAGGGCCCGGAGCATCGCGTCGAAGTTCGTGCTGCCGGTGCCGCCGTAGACGAGGGCGATGCCGTAGAGGAAGATGGCCGACGAGAAACCGCCGAGCACGAAGTACTTCAGACCGGCTTCCTGGCTGCGCAGTCGCTTGCGGTGGCTTGCCGCGAGCACGTAGAGCGTGATCGAGAGGATCTCGAGGCCGAGGAACAACACCACGAGATCATTCGACGCCGCCATCACGATGCCGCCGATTGCCGCCAGCATGAACAGTGCGTAGACCTCGGGCCCCTCCAGGCCTTCACGGCGGAGGTAGTCGTCGCTCAGCAGCGACGCCAGGAAGACTGCGAGACCGATGGTGAGCGTGACCCAGATGGTCATCTTGTCGAAGTGGACCGCGCCACCCACGAGGGTGGAAGGCCCATCCACATCGATGCGATGCCACAACGGGAAGCACAGACCGATGGTGACGAGCGCGATGACAGCGGAGAACGACGAGTAGCAACGCTTGGGCCACTGCGGGGTGAGCGCAGCAACGACCAGCAGCACCATGGCACCGCTCAGCAGCACCAACAGTGGGCTGAGGTCGAACCAGGCGATGCTGGGTCCTTTCAGCGTCTCGGCGGCGAGCACGCCCATCAGCCTTCTCCCTTTTCAACAACCGGCACCTGCCAGGACGAGTGCTGCGAGACGTGCTCAAGCAACTTGTCGACCGACGGCTCGATGCGATCGAGCATCGGCTTGGGGTACACGCCGGCGAACACGATGATGGCGATGAAGGGCAGCAGCAGCATGCCCTCCTTCCAGCGAAGCTCGCGGAAGCTCTTGTTGTCGTCGTCGGGCTCGCCGTGGAAGACACGCTGGTAGGCCCACAGCAGATACAGCGCAGCGAGAATCACGCCAACAGCCGCCACGACCACCCACCAGCGGGCGGTGGCGAACGAACCGATCAGCACGAGGAACTCGCCCACGAAACCGTTGAGGCCGGGCACGCCGATGCTCGAGAGCATCACGATCATGAAGGCAGCAGCGAACACCGGCGCCACCTTCTGCAGGCCCTTGAGCTTGGCAATCTCGCGGGTATGGCGCCGCTCGTAGATCATGCCGACGAGAAGGAACAAGGCGCCGGTGCTGATGCCGTGGTTGATGTTCTGCAGCACGCCACCGGTGATGGCTTGCGAGGTGAGGGCAAACGTGCCGAGCACGATGAACCCGAGGTGCGCCACCGAGGAGTACGCCACCAAGCGCTTGAGGTCGGTCTGCATCGTCGCCGCAATGGCACCCCAGAGGATGCCGATGGTGGCGAGCGTGAGGAACACCGGCCGGGCCCACACTGCGGCCTCGGGGAACAGGTACACGCCGAAGCGGAGCAGACCGTAGGTGCCGAGCTTCAGCAGCACACCGGCGAGGATGACCGAGCCGCCGGTGGGTGCCTGGGTGTGCGCATCGGGCAACCAAGTGTGCAGCGGGAACAAGGGCACCTTCACGGCGAAGGCGATGGCGAAGGCAAAGAACAACCACCGACCTGTGCCGGCAGCGAATGAACCGTTTTCGGCGATCTTGATGAGGTCGAACGTGACCGCACCGTTGTCGGCCTTGGCGATGACCGCCGTGGCGATGATGCCTACGAGCATGAACGCGGAGCCGACCATCGTGAAGAGGAAGAACTTCGTTGCCGCGTAGACGCGATCGTCGTAGCCCCAGCCGCCGATGAGGAAGTACATCGGCACGAGGACGATCTCGAAGAACACGAAGAACAGGAACAGGTCGAGGCTGATGAAGCTGCCCATCACGCCTGCCTCGAGCAAGAGCATCCACGACAGGTAGCGCTTGTGATCGTGGTGCGGGTCGACGCCCGCGATGACCAGAGGGAACAGGATGCCCGTGAGCACCACGAGGAAGATGGAGATGCCATCCACACCGAGGTGCCATGAGATACCCCACTCCTTGATCCAGGAGTGCTGGCTGACGAATTGGAACCCGCTGTCGGCCTTCTTGAAGGCGAACAACGTCCAGAGCGCCATGCCACCGGTGAGCACGCTGGTGAGCAGCGCGACGACTTTCACCAGGTCGGGCTGCCGGTTGGAGATGAACGCAACCACCAGCGAACCGATGGCCGGTACCAAGACCAGCAGCGTGAGAATGGGGAAGTCGATCACAGGATTCCTCGCACAATGACGAACCAGGTGAGGAGGAGCACGACGCCCACCCCCACCGCTGCGGCGTAGTTGCGCACGTTGCCGGTTTGCACCTTGCGGGCCTCGCCGGCCGTGCCCTGCACCAGGTGTGCCGTGCCGTTTACTGCACCGTCGATGATGTGCGAGTCGGCCCAGGCAACGCCCTCGAAGGCCTTGCGGCCGGGGCCGCCCATGAAGTTGCTGACCGCACGGTCGTAACCCCAGGCATCGGCAAGGATCTTGGGCTCCACCGGCTTGAGCTTCTTGAAGTAGTAGACCGCGAACGCCACACCGATACCGATGAGGCCCATCGCAATGGCCACCAGCGCCAACGGCAACTTGGCGGTGTCGGAGTGGTGCAGACCGACCACCGGCTCGAGCCATTGCGTCAGCTTCTCGGTGGACTCGCTGAAGGGCAGGTTGATGAACCCGCCGGCAAACGACAGCACCGCGAGCACCACCAGCGGCAGCACCATCATCCAGGGGCTCTCGTGAGGATCATGCCCTTCGGCGTGAAGATCTCCGTGGGCGCCATGCTCTTCATGAGCGTCGTGCCAACGGGCCTCGCCGTAGAAGACCATGATCACCTGACGGGTCATGTAGAACGCGGTGAGCAACGCCGTGACAAGACCCACCACCCAGAGGATGGGGCTCTTGTCGTAGGCGGCCAACAGGATGTCGTCCTTGCTCCAGAAACCCGAGAACGGCGGCACACCGGCAATGGCGAGCCAGCCGACGATGAACGTGCCGAACGTGAGCGGCATGAACTTGCGCAGCGCACCCATTCGACGCATGTCTTGTTCGTGGTGCATGCCGTGGATGACCGAGCCGCTGCCGAGGAACAGCAGCGCCTTGAAGAACGCGTGCGTGACCATGTGGAAGATGGCCGCCGTATAGGCACCGGAGCCGACCGCCAGGAACATGTAGCCCAGCTGGCTCACAGTGGAGTACGCCAGCACCTTCTTGATGTCGTTCTGCGACACGGCCACCGTGGCGGCATAGAGCGCAGTGGCAGCACCGACGATGGCAATGATGGTGGGCGCATACGACGATGCCACATTCAGCACTGGGCTGATGCGGCACATCAGGTACACGCCTGCGGTGACCATGGTGGCTGCGTGGATGAGCGCCGACACCGGGGTGGGGCCCTCCATGGCGTCGGGCAGCCAGAGGTAGAGCGGTAGCTGCGCACTCTTGCCGCAAGCGCCGACGAAGGCGAAGAGCGCGATGGCCGTGGCCGTACTGGCCGACAATGAACCGGCCGCCTCGTTGATGTGCAGGTAGTCGAGCGAACCCACGGCCCAGAAGGCGAAGAACATCGCCATCATGAAACCCCAGTCGCCCACTCGGTTCGTGACGAACGCCTTCTTGCCAGCGGTGGCGGCGCTGTCCTTCTCGTGCCAGAAGCTGATGAGGAAGTAGGAGCAGGTACCCACACCCTCCCAGCCGAGGAACGTGACGAGCATGTTCGAGCCCAGCACCAGCATGAGCATGCTGAAGGCAAAGAGGTTCAGATATAGGAAGAACTTGCTGAACCGACTGTCGCCGTGCATGTAGCCGACGGCGTAGAGATGGATCAGCGCGCCGATGCCCGTGACGAACAGGCACATGGTGATGCTGAGCGGATCGGCCAGGAAGGCGAGGTCGATATGCAGGCCGCCAACGGCAACCCACGAGAACAGCGTGTGCACCTGCTCGGCACGAGCTTCGGGCGACAGCGACTGCAGATCGAGGAACACGCCAGCGGTGACCACGAACGACAGGGCCACCATCGCTGCGGCGAAGTAGCCGGCGACCGGGTCGCCGAGCTTTCGCCCGAAGAGCAGAATCACCAGGAACCCAAGCAACGGGAACGCGGGAATCAACCAGACGACGTCGAGCATCACATCAACCCTTCAACTCGGCGAGATCGTCGGTGGTGGCGTTGGGCCGGCGACGCAGGATGGCCACGATGATGCCAAGGCCAACCACCACTTCGGCGGCCGCCACGACCATGACGAAGAACACGGTGGTCTGCCCACCGATGTCGCCCAGCTTGCGGGCCATGGCTACGAACGTGAGGTTCACAGCGTTGAGCATCAGCTCCACACACATGAACAGCACCAGAGGGTTGCGGCGCACCATCACACCCACCATGCCGATGGAGAAAAGGGCAGCAGCGAGGATGAGATACCACGTGGTGGTGGGGTGGATGGAAGCGATCATCAGGCTTCGCTCTCCTGCATCTCGCCCTTGCGCGGCTTGCGCGCCAGCATGACGGTGCCGACGACAGCGATCACCAACAGCACCGACGTGAGTTCGAACGCCAGAACATGCGAGCTGAACAGATCGCGAGCGAGCGCCTTGATGTTGCCGTCGTGCAATTGACCACCACCGGGTGCCGGAACTTCGAGGCCCGTGCCCGTAACCGCAGTGCGGGCCTCACGCGACACCACTACAGCAGCCACCACAAGACCGAACACACCAACGCCGACTGCAGCGGCGATGGGCCGCTGCACCTTGAACGGCTCGACGCGCAGGTTCTCCGCGCGATCGACACCGAGCAGCATGATGACGAACAGGAAGAGCACCACGATGGCACCGGCGTACACGATTACCTGCACGGCCGCCAAGAAGTTCGCCTGTTGTGCAACGAAGAGCACGGCCACACCGAACAGGGTGAGGATGAGGCTGAGTGCCGCATGCACCGGGTGATTGCGGACGATCACGCCGACGGCACCGCCGAGCACCATGGCTGCGGCAACGACGAAGACGAAGAGTTCCATCATCGCGTCACCGACTTCACGGTCTTCTCCACCTTGTCGGCCTTCGGGGTGTCGGCTTCGGTCTGCGTTGCCTCGGCGGCGCGCACGCCGTAACCGAGCTCGCTGCTCCAACCCACGGCGCCGACGAAGTCGGCATCGCCAGCCGCAGCCGTCGCACGCATCCAGCCACTGGTGAATACGTCTTCGCCTTCGCGCCAGTCTTCCCACGGGAGTTGCTTGGGCTTGCCGTCGTCACCAACGAGCAGTTCGGCCTTGCTGTACACCGCGTCGCGTCGGTTGGTGAAGCTGAACTCGAAGAGCTTGCTCTCCGTGATGGCTTCAGTGGGGCAGGCCTCCACGCACAGGTCGCAGTGGATGCAGCGCAGGTAGTTGATCTCGTAGACGAAGCCGAAGCGCTCGCCGGGCGAGGTGGGTTCCTGCGGATCGTTGTCGGCGCCGCGCACATAGATGCACTTGGCGGGGCACACACCGGCGCAGAGCTCGCAGCCGATGCACTTCTCCATGCCGTCCTCATAACGGTTGAGAACGTGACGGCCATGCATACGTTCGGGCTTGGCGATCTTCTCGTCGCGCCCTTCGGTCTTCTTGCCCCTCTTGGCAACGCGTCCGCCGCTGTACGGCGTGGTGACACGTTCACCACCGAAGATGCGGTGCTGTTTCAGCGTGACGAGGAATCCGTCGAGGTATCCCATCAGAACATCGCCCCCTCTCGGTCGCGGTTGCGGGCACTCACCTTGGTGGCATACGACAGCAGCCAGGCTGCAGCGCCAAGTACCACCAGGCAGATGACACCGACGAGTGCTCGGTTCCAGTTGTTGTCCTGCCCGACGCGGAACGCGGCAAGCAGCATGAACCAACCCAGCGCAAGCGGGATCAGCAGCTTCCAGCCCAGGTTCATGAGTTGGTCGTAGCGCATACGAGGCAGCGTGGCACGGAACCACACGTACATGTACAGGAACACGAGCACCTTCAGAAGGAAGAGCACGGTGCCGGCAAAGGGCCCCAGGAACCCGAGCGTGATGTTGACGCCGCTGAACCGGATGGGCTGCGGCCCACCGAAGAACAGCGTCACGATGACGCCGCTCATGGTGATGGTGTTCATGAACTCGGCGAGATAGAAGAGCGCGAAGCGGATGCTGGAGTACTCGGTGTTGAAGCCACCCACCAGTTCCTGCTCGGCCTCCACTAGGTCGAATGGCGGTCGGTTCAGTTCGGCCGTGGCGGCGATGAGGAAGATCACGAAGGGCACCACACCGGTGGCGATCACGTGCCAGCGGCTGAGGCTGCTCTGTGCGACGACGATGCCGTTGGTGCTCAGCGTGCCAGCCACGAGGATGACGGTGGCGAGGGCGAGACCGAGGGCCGCCTCGTAACTCACCATCTGCGCCGAAGCGCGAACCGAACCCAGCAGCGGGTACTTCGAACCCGAGCTCCAACCGGCGAGCATGATGCCGTAGATGGCGATGCTGCTGAGCGCGAGCAGCAACAACACACCGATGGGCGGATCGGCCAGCTGCAGCTTCGTGGCATGACCGAGGATGATCACCGTGCCGTCCTTGCCATTACTGAAGTCGCCACCCAACGGGATGACGCTCCAGACCAGGAAGGCGGGCACGAAGGCCAGGTATGGAGCCAGGATGAACACGAACCGGTCACTGCGATCCGGGATGAGGTCTTCCTTGAAGAACAGCTTGATGCCATCGGCGAGTGTCTGCAGCAAACCCTTCGGCCCGGCCTTGTCGGGACCGATGCGGTTCTGCATGTACGAGATGACCTTGCGTTCGAACCACACCATGAGCATCGTGCCCACGAGGCCGACGACGAAGACCACGAGAACCTTGATCAGGACGATCAGGAACTCCGTGCTCCAGAGCTTGATGTGATCGAGGAGTTGGTCGAGCGCGAGCATCAGATGGTCTCGATTCGCACGTCGTTCACCGGCGCAAAGCAGTCGATGAGTTCACCCACGTTGGGGCCGGGCTGGTTGAAGGGCACCCATGCGGTGCCACGCAACACGGTGTCGTCGGCAACTGCTCGGAACACCACGCTGGTGCGAGTGCCCGACACCTTCACCTCGCTGCCATCGCTGGTACCGACACGCTCGAGATCGAGCGGGTGGAGGTGCACGGTGGCACCCGGTGCCAGATGGGCCAGCGACGGCGACTGAACGGTGGAGATGGCCTTGTCGTACAACACGCGGCTCACCACAAGGCGGTACTCGTAGGCGTTGCGCTCGGGCACTGCCGGCAGCGGAATCTCCACCGCGTCGAGGTCGGTGGGCACCCCGGCGAGCACGCCATCGCCAGCCACCGATGCAACCGTGACGTCTTCGTAGCCCGACACGTTCTCGGCGATGGAGGCGGTGATGTCGGCGACCGATGAGTAACCGAGATCGGTTCCCAACTCCAGCGCCAACTCTGCAGCAATCATCCAGTCGGCTCGGGTGGAACCTGCAGGCGTGACTTCGCGGGCGAGCGCCGTGACGCGACCTTCCAGGTTCGTGTGCGTGCCGGCCTTCTCGGCATAGGCGCTGGCGGCCAGCACCACGTTGGCCTGCTGCGAGGAACCGGTGAGGAAGGTGTCGACTGCGATGATCCGCGGCACTGCCTTCAGCGCACGGCGCGCAAGGTTGGTGTCGGGGAAGTCGGCCAACGGGTCGGCGCCCACCAGCACCAGGCACTCGATCTTGCCGTCGGCTGCTGCCTGCAGCATGCCGCGAGTGTCGAGGCCGCCAGCGCCAGCACGCATGCCCACGCGGAGTGCGCCCACCACGTTGCCACGACGGAACGCCGTGAGCACCTTGGCGCCGGGCACCGCAGCGCGAACTTCGTTCAACGCTGCGATGGTGGCCGCCGAGGACTCGGCGAGGTTTGCACGACCCACCACGATGACAACGTTGCCCTTGGCGAGCTGAACAGCGACATCGGCGTCGGACAAGGTTGCGGCGACTGCAGCCGCTTGCGTGCCCGGCTCGTAGGCCACATGACGCCATGCGTACGACGTGAGACCGGTCTGCTTCGGAGCGAACTCGATGATGCGGCTGCGACGCTTGGCGGCTGCATCGCGCAGACGCAGGTACAGCACCGGCAACTCTTCCTTGAGATCCGGTGCGAGCAGGACGATGGTGGCAGCGTTCGCAGCCTCGTCGATGGTGGCAGGCGACTCGGCCAGCAGACCATTCGGCAGGCCATCACCCATCTGGGCATACACGTTCGGCGTGCCAATGACATCGTGACCGAGACGAGCCCATGCGTGAGCGTCTTCGTTCGTGCCACGCGCACCACCGATGATGCCGATGCTGTTCGCCCCACCTGCGGCCAGCGCCTCGGAGATGAGGGCAGCGGCTTCCGCCATGGCGGCGTTCCAGGTAACCGGCTGGAACCCGTCGCCGGAGCGGACGAGAGGCTGCAGCACGCGCTGATCGCTCTTCACGCTCTCGAAGTTGAAGCGACCGCGGTCGCACAGCCAACCATGGTTCACGGGATCGCTGTCCACGCCCATGTAGCGCAGCAGTTCGTCGCGGCTGCTCTGCACCACGGTGCGACAACCAACGGAGCATGACGTGCAGGTGCTCTCCTGCTGCGACAGGTCCCAGGGGCGGGCCTTGAAGCGGTACGGCTGCGCCGTGAGCGCACCCACCGGGCAGATCTGCACAGTGTTGCCGCTGAAGTAACTGGCGAACGGCTCGTCGGGGAACGTGGTGATGTGCGTGTTGTTGCCGCGGCTGTTGAAGTGGATCAGCGCATCGCCGGCGACTTCGTCGGCGAAGCGGGTGCAGCGATCGCACAGGATGCAACGCTCGCGGTCGAGCAGCACGAGGTCGCTGATGGGGATCGGCTTCTCGTAGTGACGCTTCTCCTCCAGCATCCGGCTCTCGCCAGGGCCGTGGCTGAAGGCCTGATCTTGCAACGGGCACTCGCCGCCCTTGTCGCAGACCGGGCAGTCGAGCGGGTGGTTGGCGAGCAGCAGTTCGAGGATGCCCTCTTGCATGCGCTTGGTGGTGGGCGACTCGGTGTCCACCTTCATGTCGGGCGACACGGGCACCATGCAGCTCACGGTGACGGCGGGGCCGCGGCCGGAGTCGGCTTCGACGAGGCACATACGGCACTTGCCAACCGGGGTCATGCGTTCGTGGTAGCAGAAGCGCGGGATGTACTCGCCGGCGTCGGCAGCTGCATCGATGAGCAACTGACCCTTGCGCGCGGTGTGCGGACGGCCGTTGATGGTGATCTGCACCGCGTTGGGGTCGGGCGGCGGTGCCTCCGCCTCGGTGTCCGGATTCGCGGCCGAGGGCTCAGTGGTGGTCATCGACAACTCCGACGCTGACAGGGATGTGCTTGCGTTCCACGATCTTGGCTTCGAACTCGTCACGGAACAGCGTGAGCGCGGAATGGACCGGGGCATAGGCCGACGGACCGACGAAGCAGATGGTGGTCATCTTGTAGGGGAAGGGCGCAGCTTCGAGGCCGAGCTTGGAGCTGGCAGCGTGCGGGAAGTTGCCCGGGCAGATGGATTCGCCGATCTCGAACATCTGGTCGAGGTCCGCTCGTGTTCCACGGCCATCCACCACTCGCTGCAGCACACGCTCGAGCCAGGTGCCGCCCTCGCGGCACGGCGTGCACTGGCCGCAACTCTCAGCGGCGTAGAAGTGCGTCAGCGTGAGGGCAGCCTTCGGGATGTCGGTGGTGTGGTCCATCACCATGATGGCGCCGGAGCCCAGCATCGAGCCGGCTGCACCGACAAGGCGACCTTCGAAAGGAAGGTCGAGTTGCTCGGGCGTGAACCACGGGGCCGAACCGCCGCCGGGAACAAACGCCTTCAGTTCGTTTCCGTTACGGATGCCCTGGCAGAACTCCTCGCCGTAGAGCAGATCGCGGAACGTCGTGGTGCCGTTGATGATCTCGTACACGCCGGGGCGATTCACGTGGCCGCTCACGGCCACCATGCGAGTGCCGGGCGACGTGGCGGTGCCGATGGCGGTGTATGCGGCGGTGCCGTTGATGGCCAACCACGGCAGGTTCGACAGCGTCTCGACGTTGTTCACGATGGTGGGCTGGCCGTAGAGGCCGACGGCAGCCGGGAAGAACGGAGGCTTCAGACGCGGCTCGCCACGCTTGCCCTCGAGGCTCTCGATCAGCGCCGTCTCTTCGCCCACCACGTAGGCGCCGGCACCCCAGTGCAGCACGATGTCGACGCTGAACTTGGTGCCGAGAATGTTCTTGCCGACATAACCCGCCGCGTAGGCCTCGTTGAGTGCGTTGGCGACTCGTTCGTGCGCCAACGGCATCTCGCCACGGATGTACAGGAACACCTGCGACAGGCCCGCCGCGTATGCAGCAATGAGGCAACCCTCCACCAACTGGTGCGGGTCGCGCTCCATCAGCAGACGATCCTTGTAGGTGCCTGGTTCGCTCTCGTCGCCGTTCACCACGAGATAGCGCGGGAACTTGCCAGCGGGCATGAGGCCCCACTTGGTGCCAGCGGGGAAACCAGCGCCGCCGCGACCGAGCACGGTGGCTGTCTTCACCTCGTCATGCACCTCGGTGGGCGACTTCTTCAATACGGCCTTCAGGCCGTCGTAACCGCCGGTGGCGTGATAGCGCTCGAGCATGTAACCGTCCTCGAGATGGAACCGCGAGGTGACCACCTTCGGACGATCGCCGTCGTCGATGTAACCGGCTGCCCAGGGATAGGTGCTCATTGGGCTGCCTCCGGCATCCAGGCCGGAACCACAGGAGCATCAGGCGACGCCACACCTGCGGCCTTGTCGGCAGGAATCTGCTGACGAACGCGGGCCAGAGTTCCGTGCACGGGAATCTCGCCCTCGAGGCGACCGGCGCGCAGGTCGTCGATCAACTTGTCGAAGTTGGTGGTGGTCATGCGATGGCAGTGGCGGTAATTCACCTGCATGTTCGGCGCCTCGGTGCACGCCGCCTGACACTCGGCGTGCTCCAGGGTGAACAAGCCATCGGAGGTGGTGCCGCCGGCCTTCACGCCGAGCGTCTGCTCTGCGTGGTGCATCAGTTCATCGGCGCCCAGCAACTGGCAGCTCATCGTGCCGCAGATGTTGACGAGGTACTTGCCCACCGGCACCATCTTGAACATCTCGTAGAACGTGCACGTGCCCAGTACCTCGGCCGAGGTGGCACCCACGAGCTCGGCGATGTGGGCGATGGCATCGTCGGTGATGTAACCGTTCTGTTGCTGCGACAGGTGCAGCAACGGAATGGTGGCCGAGCGAGCCTTCGGATAGCGGCCGATGATCTCCTTGGCCAACATAACGTTGGCTTCGTTGAGCCGACTCACCTGTCCACCGTCCTCGTGGTGCCCAACGGCATCTCCGCTTCGCTGTGATGCCTGCGTACGACAGAGTCGAATCGGTTCATCGGTCCACCTCTCCCAATACGGGGTCGACCGATGAGATGACGGCCACGGCATCGGCCACGAGACCGCCGCGCATCATGTGCGGCAGACACTGGATGTTCACGAACGATGGGGCCCGCACGTGCATGCGGTACGGGGTGGAGGAACCGTCGCTGGCGATGTAGCAGCCGATCTCACCGCGCGGACTCTCGATGGCCACGTACACCTCACCCTCGGGCACCTTGAAGCCCTCGGTGAAGATCTTGAAGTGGTGGATGAGGGCTTCCATGCTCTCGTCGATGCGAGCACGCGGCGGCGGCGTGACCTTCTTGTTCTGAATGCGGTAGTCGCCCGACGGCATGCGATCCAGGATCTGGTGCACGATGCGGATGCTCTCGCGAATCTCGTTGAGGCGGATGGCGTAGCGGTCGAAGGCGTCGCCGTAGCTGCCCACCACCACGTCGAACTCAACTTCCGGATAGCGCAGGTACGGCATGTCGCGACGGAGATCCCACGGCACGCCGGTGCTGCGCAGGATGGGGCCGGTAGCGCCGAGCGCCGTGGCCTCCTGAGCCGTGATGACACCCACCCCCTGCAGACGGTCGCGCCAGATGGGCTGACCGGTCATGAGGATGTCGTACTCCTCTAGCCGCGGCGGAATCATGTCGAGGAGGTGCAGCACGTCGTCGCGCCAGCCATCGGGCAGGTCGGCAGCCACACCGCCGGGACGGATGAAGTTGTGGTTCATCCGCAGGCCCGTGACCTTCTGGAAGAAACGCAACACTTCCTCGCGCTCACGCCACCCGTAGATCATCATGCTGACTGCGCCGATGTCCATGCCGTTCGTGGCGAGGAAGAGCAGGTGGCTGCTCATGCGGTTCAGTTCGCTAAGCAACATGCGCATCCAGACGGCGCGCTCGGGAATGTCGTTCTCGATGCCGAGCAACTGCTCCACCGCAAGGCTGAACACGAGCTCGTTGTTCAACGGGCTGAGGTAGTCCATGCGGGTGACGTTCGTGCCGCCCTGCATGTAGGTGAGTTGCTCGCCGGTCTTCTCCATGCCGGTGTGCAGGTACCCGATAATCGGCTTGCAGCGCAGCACGGTCTCGCCCTGGAGCTCCAGCATCAGGCGCAGCACACCGTGGGTGCTCGGGTGCTGCGGACCCATGTTGATGACCATCGTCTGATCCTCGGAAGGGTCGACGGGAAGATCGCCGAGCTTGGCAACTTCAGCCTCACTCATGCGCAGCACAGCCCCCACCTCGCGCAGCAGCTCGCGGGCGGTGATCTCGCTGCGCGGCTTCAGACCCTGCTGGGGCTCGTTGCCGCCGCGGATGACGTCGACAATGCTCATGACGAAGCTCGCTTCGAGAAGTCGGCGGTGAACTGCACCGGGATACGGCTGGGGTCGTCGTCCTTACGGAGCGGGTGGCCTTCCCAGTCCTCGGGCATGAGGATGCGCGTGAGGTCGGGGTGGTCGGTGAACGCGATGCCAAACATGTCGAACACCTCGCGCTCCATGGCCTCGGCTCCGGGGTACAGGTCGAAGGCGCTGGCGATGCTGGCATCGGACTCCGGCACCTGCACCCGCAGACGGATGCGCTCGCGCCGCTCGATGCTGAGCAGATTCACCACCACTTCGAACCGCTCGGCAGCGATGCCCTCAGGCAGGGCGCGGCCCATGTGCAGCAGGTAATCCACCGCGGTGAGGTCGGCGCACATCGTGAAGGTTTCGTCGAGCAACGTGCGCAGCAACGCGATGTAACCATCACGCGTGGGGTGCAGCACTCGCTGGCCGCGGCTGTCGCTGAGCGGCACGCCGTAGAGCACTGACGGCTCGGGCGCGGTGCCGGGCTCGGGGCTGGTGACCTCGCTCATGGCCTACCGGGTTCCCAGAATGACGGGCACCGGATTGTCGCCAGCAGCAATCTCTGTGACGTGCACGTTGGCACCTGCACCGGTCTCCTGACGACGGCGCAGCAACTGACCGTCTTCGATCAGTTGGTGCAGCGTCTCGATGGCGTGGATGAGGGTCTCCGGGGTTGGAGGGCAACCCGGCGCGTACACGTCGACCGGCACCACTTGGTCTACGCCCTGCACGATGGCGTAGTTGTTGAACATGCCGCCACTGCTGGCGCACACGCCCATGCTGATGACCCACTTGGGCTCCATCATCTGGTCGTACACCTGGCGCAGCACCGGGGCCATCTTCTGGCTGACCCGGCCGGCCACGATCATGATGTCGGCTTGACGCGGCGATGCGCGAAAGACCTCCATGCCGAAGCGACTGAGGTCGTAGTGCGCCGCACCCGTAGCCATCATTTCGATAGCGCAGCAAGCAAGGCCGAACGAGGCAGGCCATGAACTGCGGCTGCGAGCCCAGTTCACCAGATCTTCCAGCTTGGCGGTGATGGCGTTGTGATCGATGCCACCCATGCCATCGTCGAGGATTCCCTGCACGAAGCTCCTGCCGCTGGCCGGTACTCCCTCGCTGGCCACAGCCTCGTTCGTCATGTCGTCGCTCATCCCACTCACGCTGCCGTTTCCTGGGGGCGACCTTCGAGACCCACACGACGGATGGTGGAGGTGGAGGTGCGCTCGGGCGAGAGTGCAGCGTCGACTCGGCGCTGCACGTTCACCGGACCCCACTCCAGCGCACCGCGCGCCACCACGTACACGAAGGCTGCAAAGAACACCACGCTGAACGCGACCATCTCCCAGAGCGCGTAGGCACCGAGGAATGCTCGGTCGACGGCGAAGGGGTAGATGAAGATGATTTCGATGTCGAACATGATGAACAGCATCGCGACGACGTAGAAGGTGACCGGGAAGCGTTCCGGTGGTTCGCGGCTGGGCACGATGCCGCACTCGTAGGGCGCCGACTTGGCAGCCGACGGACGACGCGGCGCGAGAAGGCGCGATGCACCGAAGCTCAGGGCTCCGAACAACGTCGCCAGTACGAGGAGTGCGATGACCGGCAGGTACTGGCCCATGAATCAGACCTTCTGTGGAAGTGCCTTGGCGTCCAGGTTGGCGCGGACGTAGCGGTCGCGTCGGTGGAGCAGCCAGCACAGGATGAGGAAGATGATGAGCGACGAGATGCAGATGATGGCCGCCGGCTTACGCTTCGAGCCGAGGTCGCGGATCATGTACACGTAGTCGTGGGCGCGCGTGGTGTCGAAGACGGGACGGGCTGGAGCACGGCCAGGCTCGGTTCTCTGGGGCACCAACGGTGCCGTCTCAACCAGCGCGTAATGCGGGTCGTGGAAGAACGCCAGGAAGTCGATGCGGTCATCCCAGAACGTGGGGTGCCGCTCGCCGCCCTTCTCGAACACGTTCACCACAGCGAATTCACCCGCCGCAAGTGCACCGGATTCCTCGAGGATCACCGCGCCGGCTGAACCGGCCTGCTGGAACGACGGAAGGGCCGGATCGAGCTTGGACCACCCATCGGTGATGAGCTGCTGGCTGACCGCAGCGGCATCGGCGGGCGCGTCGCCGGTGGGCGCGAATGGCACCCGAATGACGCCCACTTCCTGCAACAACGCACTGTCGCGAATAACGGTTTCACCCGCCACCGGCTTCCAAGAGGAATCCGGCCCGAGCAAGCCCTTGCCGTACGACCACCAGATGGCGCCCATGAGGAACATCCAGCCAGCCAGCGCAGCAAACGCCACGAGGAAGCCAAGACGGGCTCCCATGTTGGTGCCGAGGATCAGATAGATGCTGCCGCAGAGCACAGCCACCGAGATGATGACGATGAGGGTGCCGCGAAGCTCCCATTCCCAGTTGACGGCCAGAAGTGCACTCATCACAGACCTCGCACGTATTCGACGACAGCCTTGATCTGCTCATCGGTGAGCAGATGGCCGAAACCAGGCATACGGCCAGAACCTTGGCTCTGCATGCCGTACTTCTTGCCGTATGAGGAACCCGCCTTGATGAAGTTGATCATGTCGGACTCGTTCGGGAAGTGGGTGTTGGTGGCTCCTCCGGTGAGGTTCCAGCCGAAGGCACCCTGACCGGTTGCTACCGGGTTGCCGTAGCTCCAGCCCTGCGTGTGGCAGCGTGCGCAACTGTAGGCACCGCTGTTCAGGTCCAGGTTGAAGAGCGCCTCGCCCTCGCTGGCGTCGGGGTTCGCCTTCAGGTAGCTGTCGACGGCCTTCTGGATCTCGTCCTTGGTGGGCTGCGGCAGCGTGCCGCCGTCGCACACCGAGGGATCCGCGGTATCGGAGAACGGCAGCCCCGCCGGGTTCAGGCAGCTGTCGGGCTCGATCTGGATGGTCTCGAGATACACCAGCAGCGTTTCGATGTTCTGCTCGGTCATCGGGCCGCCACCCGGAGCACCCCATGCCGACATCGGCGAGAAGGGGCGGCCGTAGTTCAGGATGAACCGAACCTCTTCCTTGCTGAATCGGTAGAACACCGTGTTCAGTGCCGGTGCGTACCAGCTGACCGCGCGCACCTCTCCGGTCTTGGGGTCGGTGACGGCGTAGGGCGCCTGGCCACCGGTGCCCTTCAGACCACCGTGGCAGCCGGCGCAGTTGAAGCCGCCGTTCGCCGTGGTCTGGAACAATTCCTCGCCCCAGCCAACGAACTCCTCATGCTTCCTATCGACAGCGCCGGCCTGACGGCCAGGCTCGAGAATCCAGTACACGGGAAGGCCGATGACCACGGTGACCAGCAGCAGCACGCCGAACAGCTGGAAACGCTCGAGGCGCGAACCTTCCATCTGTTCGTCGTCGTAGTACTGCTTCCGGTTCGGTGCCATCTCGATCTCGGAACCGAGTTCCTTGCGAGCCGACGAGTTGTTGAGGAAGTAGTAGGTGATCCAGCCCAGCAGAATGACCACGAAGATCACCCATGCAACAGCAGTGGTATTGAGTGCAACCATCAGTGCGAGCCTCCGCCGCCGGTGATGCAGTGCGGACCCTCGGCCTCTTGGCCGGAGGTGTTGATGCCGATCGGGGCACCGGTGATGACGGTTGACGTGTCGATAACGACGTCGCCCGCCGCGCTGACGGTGACAGCGAAGTGATCCATACCACGGGGGGCGGGACCGGCCTTCTTCTCACCGACGCGGTTGTACTGAGAACCGTGGCACGGGCACTCGAACCACTGGCTGCTGGCGCACTGCGGCACGCGGCAACCGAGGTGCGGGCACTTCTGATACATCGCCACAACGCCTTCGGACATACCGCCGAGCAGCGGCGCGTACTGGGGAACACCCTTCGCCTTCGGCAGCGCCTCCGGCGGGTACTGCGTGAGATACGAACGAGCGCTCGACGAATAGAAGAAGCCGGCGTTGCTGCGGATGCTGGCAATGATGTCGTCGATCTTGCCGACGTTCACCTTGCCGCCGAACACGGGCGCAGCAGTGGGCCACAGGAATGCCACGAAGGCACCAGCGGCGAACGTGCCGAGGCCGGCGCTCATCAGCGTGACAGTGGCCCGGTTGAGGAACTGGCGGCGGTTCACACCGATCTGCTCCGCATCGGGAGCAACCCAGGTGACCGGGGCAGTGGACTCGGGCTTCACGAGGCTGGCCTCGCGAGCTTCGGTGGCGGCGCGCTCGACCTGGCGGCCCGTGGGTGCGGGACCGTCGATCTCGGCGTCCTTGTCGCGACGGCGCGTCTCGCGGCTGAGGGCACCGGCTCCGCGCACGTCGCTCTTGCGAGCGGCAGTGAGCAGGGCCACGGCGAACAGCGCGACGAGCACGACGGCGGCGATAGCGATAATGGCGGCGGGACTCATGACTGCAGATGCCTCACAGTTCGAAGAAGATGCCGTCACGCCACGGGAGCGTGAAGTTGAAGCCGGGGCCGCGGAAGAACGAACCGATGATGACGAGCACGGCCCAGAACATGAGGTGCACGGTCATCAACGAGGTCGCGAACTTGCGATCTTCGGGCTTGTTGGAAGGGTTCTTGTCGATGAAGGGAGCCAGGATCAGCACGATCATGCCCACACCGGGAATGGTCACACCGGCAACCATCGGGTGGAACATGGTGAGCAGTTCCTGAAGACCGAGGAAGTACCACGGAGCCTTCGATGGGTTCGGCGTCTTGTTGATGTTCGCCTGCTGCAGCAGCGGAGCGTTCACGAAGATGCTGAAGAAGAAGGTGAACGACAGGCAGGCCAAGGCAGCGACGAACTCAGCGGCGAGCAGGTGCGGCCACGTGTGCACCTTGTCGACCGGCGAGGCCTTCACATCCTGAATAGAGCCGCTCTTCACCACGGTGAGCAGACGCTGGGTGTGGCCACCGGGGCCAGCGCCCATCGGCACGCCACCACCGGCAGGAGCTGCGGCCACCACACTGGCGACCTTCTCCTGCACGGCCACGCCACCGCCAGCACCATCAGCCTGAGCCTTACGGGACTTGCTGCGCTCGAGGAGGTGGGCCGGGATACGCGGATCCGCGGCGGGTTCGCTGCTCGCTGCAGCGCCGGCGGCATCGGCCGCGGCACCGCTCTCTTCGGCAGCCTTGTCGCGAGCAGCTTGTGCTCGCTTGAGGAGGTGTTCGGGAATCTCAGTCATCGATCGTCTCCGTCAGCTCACAGGGGACCCGAGATGCCGCCGTCTTTGCGGACTCTCCAGAAGTGGATCGCCATGAAGATGACGATCACGAACGGGAACATCAGCACGTGCAGCACATACCATCGCAGCAGCGTGTCGCCGCCGATTTCCTTGCCACCGAGCAGCACGAACCGCACCTGGGTACCGATGACCGGCGAGTAGCCCATCATGTTGGTACCCACGGTCACTGCCCAGAGAGCCAGCTGGTCCCACGGCAGCAGATAGCCGGTGAACGACAGCAGCAGGGTGAGCATCAGCAGCACCACACCGATGACCCAGTTGAACTCACGCGGCGGCTTGTAGGCGCCGTGATAGAAGACGCGGGCCATGTGCAGGAACACGCTGAGCACCATCAGGTGGGCACCCCATCGGTGCATGTTGCGCACAAGTAACCCGAAGGTGACCGAGGTTTGCAGGTTCGAGATGTCGTTCCAGGCCTGCACGTCGGTGGGGCGGTAGAAGAACATCAAGAAGATGCCGGTGACCGTCAGCAGGATGAAGAGGAAGAAGCTGAGGCCGCCGAGGCAGAGCGTGTAGCTCACCTTCACGGCATGTCGCTTCACCTTCACCGGGTGCAGGTGGTACAGCACCGAGTTCATGATGACGTAGCTGCGGTTACGCGGGCTGTCGGTGTAGCCCTTACGGAAGATGGAACCGGGCCGGAAGATGGAACTCCAGGCCTGGCTGCCCTGCACCGAATCGACCGTCTTGTTCAGACGGTCTTTCACTGTGGGCTTGGGAGTGTCGTCGAGGATCTTTGCCATTTCTCTTCCTCAGAGCCGCATGCCGTAGGCGTAGCCGTGGTTGTTGGTACGGGTGTGTGAATCGCCGGTCGTGCCCGGAGCGCCCACCTTGCCGAGGATGATGACCCCGGTCGGGCAGCGGTCCACGCAGAGCTGGCAGCGTGTGCAGATGTCGTCGTCGATGATGAACAGGACGTTGTCGCTGGGGTCGAGCCCCGGCTTCTCCGTGCCGTTGGATTCCGAGATGGCGTCGGTTGACACCATGTGGATGCACTTCCACGGACAGATGTCGACGCAGCCTTCACACATGATGCACTCGGTCTGGTCGATGTGAATGAACTGCTTCGGCTTGACGGCCTTCGATAGGTAGTCGGCGTCGACCTCCACCAGGAGGTAGTCGTCGGTATACGGCATCATCGCCGGGTTGGCGTCGGTCTTCGCCATACGTCAGCCCTTCTTCACCAGTGGGCGACCGAAGGTGCTGGTGGCGACTTCGGTGCCGGCGACCACATCGCCGCGCTTTTGCCACTTGCTCCACAGGTAGATCAACAGACCGAAGAACCACAGGTGGATGACGACCACCACGATGTCGCGGACGGCCTCGTACGACATGATGATGGGCCAATTGCCACCGAGCGCCTGCGGCTTGAAGATGTCGCCGGGGCCGTAGATGATGTTGCTCTTCGACCAGTCCAGTTCCTTGTCGGCGTGGTCGATGAACTGGTGGGGGCACACACCGAAGGCAATGAACATCACGCCGAAGGCGTACACCGAAGCCAGCATGGCCTCACCCCAACTGGTGGGGGTGCCCTTGGGGCGGCGCTTCGAATAGGGGATCACGATGAGCGCGCCAGCGGTGGCCAGGAAGAACGAAAACAGGAACGCCACGTTCATGCCGGGCCAATGCAATGGGTTCGTTTCGAATGCGATCAGCACTTCGCTGCCCTCTCCATGTGAACTGCTGCACGAACTGTAGCCACGCAACCCGGGGTCAGTACCAGTTCGTCCCCGAGAACGAACCGTGACGTAGCTAGGACAGGTGTCACAAGCGACAGGTTTACCACGCCGACGCGCCGGCCACCGTGCCGTTGTGAACTCGTGCACGCGTCGATGTCGAACGACATTGCGACCGTGGATTTCCCGCTCGCGACCCTTCTCCGTCTATCGTTCTCCTCGTGACCGAGATTCCCGAGCACCTGCTGAAGCGGAGCAAAGACGCCAAGGCCAAGGCCGATGGCGCCGAGGCGCCTGCCGACGCACCCGCTGCCCCCTCCTCTGCGCCAGCCACCACCGACGCTGCCGCCCCCGCTGTGGCGGCCAAGGCCGCTGCGCCCGCGGTGCCAGCCGCACCGGTGGTCAAGCCCGATACTCCGGTGGTGGCTGCCTACAAGGCCCGTCGCAAGATCCCGGTGTGGGCCATGCTCACGCTGAGCATCCTCCCCGTGTGGGCGTTCATGTACGTGTTGGCGATGCAGCCCGTCACGGCGAAGGCCACCGGCCCACTCGGCGATGGCGCCGTGGTGTACTCCGGCAACTGCTCCGGCTGCCATGGTGGCGGCGGCGAAGGCGTCGGCTCCGCCTATGGCTTCGTGAACGGTTCCGTCATGAAGACGTTCCCGCATATCGAAGATCAGGTCCGCTGGGTGGTGCTCGGCACCAAGGCATATCTCGATGCCGGCGTCAGCGTGTACGGCGACCCGAACCGCGAAGGCGGCGCGCACATCACCGGCGCCAGCGGTGGCCAGATGCCCGGCTGGAAGGGCAACCTCACCGATGCCGAGATCCTGGCTGCTGTCTGCGACGAGCGGTACGGCCTCGGCGGCGGCGACGAGGAGAGCGATGAATTCGCCCTGTGGTGCGCCACCGACAGTGCGGTGTACGCGGCACTCGAGTCAGGCGAGGCCACCTTCGACAACCTGCACACCGTCATCGCCGATAAAGGCATCATGGAGATCGGCAGCACGCCGATCGCTGGTACCACCGCCGGCTGACCTGCGGTCCCAACAACCGATTCGTCCTTCAGATGTGGCCGCTTCCCTCGGGAAGCGGCCACACTCTTATGTCGTGAGCGACCGCGCGACCACCCTCACCGAGGTGCTCGTCATCGGCGGCGGCCCCGCGGGGGCGGCGGCCGGCTACTGGCTCGCGCGCCACGGCCACGACGTCACCGTCGTGGAACGCAAGACCTTCCCTCGCGACAAGACCTGCGGCGACGGCCTCACACCGCGCGCCGTGCACCAGCTCGACGAGATGGGCCTCACCGACCAACTCTCGAAGTACCACCGCTATCACGGGTTACGCGCCACCGGCATGGGCCGCGAACTCGAACTGCAATGGCCGTCCCACTCGGTGTATCCCAGCCACGGTTACGTGGTTCGACGCCGCGAGCTCGACGAGATGGTCGCGACGAACGCAGTCGCAGCGGGCGCCACGTTGTTCACCGGGCACGAAGCCACCGGTCCGATCATCGACCGCGGATTCGTTCGAGGCGCCACGGTGCAGACCGACGACGGCTCGACCAAGGAACTTCGCGCCAAATACATCGTGGTGGCCGATGGGGCCAACAGTCGCTTCGGGCGTTCGCTCGGCACGTTCCGCACGCGTGACTGGCCCTACGGCACAGCAATCCGCAGCTACTGGTCCACCCCTCGCCACGCCGAGCCCTGGATCGAATCGGCGCTCGACCTCAAGGACCGCAACGGCAACCCACTACCCGGCTACGGATGGGTCTTCCCGCTTGGCGACGGCACCGTGAACATCGGCGTGGGCCTGCTCAGCACGTTGCGCGACTTCAAGAGCGTGAACACCACGCACCTGCTCGAGGCATACGCACAACAGGTTGCCGAGCGGTGGGAGATCGACCCGGAGAATCCGGAAGCGAAGGCGAAGAGCGGCCGCATCCCCATGGGCGGTTCGGTGGGTCCGAAGGCAGGACCGAACTATCTCGTCATCGGCGACGCGGCGGGCAGCGTGAATCCGTTCAACGGCGACGGCATCGATTACGCGTACGAGACCGGCCGCATGGCCGCATCGGTGTTGCACGAGGCACTCGTGGCCGCCGACCCCACCACCCTGCAGCAGTACCCGCGTCTGCTCGATGATGCCTATGGCGACTACTTCAAGGTGGCCCGTCTGTTCGCCCGCGTCATCGGTCGGCCGACGCTGATGCGCGAACTCACCCGCGTGGGCATGCACAACCGCACGCTGATGGAGTGGGTGCTCCGGATCATGTCGAACATGTTGCGCGACGACGAACTCGGCCCTGCCGAAGCCGCGTACAAGGCCGCCACCCAACTCGTGAAGCTCGCCCCCAACGCCTAACCCCCGACGCGCAGTCGGGTCTGAAGGCTGTTGCGATCAGAGGCTGGCGAGAAGGGCCGACGGCGCGGCGTGCAGCGCGTCGGTAGCGGCGCTGGGCGGCAACAGTTCACAGGAGGCCTCGGCGCGGGCCACCCATTCTTGCGCCGTGAGCATCGCGGCAGCCGGACCATCGTTGGAGCGCACAATGGACAATGCCTTGTCGCGCTCGGCCTGATCCAGCGGCTTGCCGAGCAACGCCAGCAACTCCACCGCTGCCACACCACCGGCCTGCAGCGTGCGCAAGACGGGAAGCGTGTAGACGCCCTCCACCATGTCGTGGCCTGCAGGCTTGCCGAGTTGCTCGTCGGTGGCGGTGATGTCGAGCAGATCGTCGACGATCTGGAACACCATGCCGAATGCCTCGCCGTACTCGGTGAGCGCATCGATGGCGGGGCGGGGCAGACCGGCCACGATGCCGCCGATGCGAGCCGAGGTGGAATACAGCGAGGCGGTCTTGCCGCTGATGCTGCTGAGGTAACTGGCCTCGGGTCGGGCCGAGTTGTAGGTGTGGCGCAGTTCTTCGATCTGGCCTTCGCACAACCGGCCGATGGTGCGAGCCAACAAACCGGCCACCTCGGTGCCCAGCGACGCCGCGATCTCCGAGGCGCGAGCCAGCAGAAAGTCGCCGGCGAGAATGGCCTGCAGGTTCCCCCACTTGGCGTTCACCGTGTCGACGCCTCGCCGCGTGTCGGCTTCGTCCATCACATCGTCGTGGTACAGCGAACCAGTCTGCACGAGCTCGCACGAGATGCCACCCTGGATGGCTCGCTCGCGCAATTCGTCGTCGGCCGGGCCAGCCACCTGGGCCGCCACCACGGTGAGCACCGGGCGCAATCGCTTG
The DNA here is from genome assembly GCA_903919455.1 of uncultured Acidimicrobiaceae bacterium. Lineage (GTDB taxonomy): Bacteria > Actinomycetota > Acidimicrobiia > Acidimicrobiales > Ilumatobacteraceae > UBA668. The sequence goes on from CAIXIJ010000069.1 coordinate 30,498, forward strand.
CCACCAGCCACGATGAGGTGCGAAGCGATCTCACTGAGATATGCGTCGGGGGTACGCACCGAAGCCTTCAGCGCGTCTTCGATGCGCTCGAGGAGCGCAGCATGCGACGGCAGGGCGAACAGGGGTGCGGATGACACGCTCGCAAGGCTACGCCCTCTAGCGGAGGCTGACCAACGGTGCTGTCAAGTCACCCCGGATCCCTGCCACGACAGGTCGCGCGAACCACCTCCTCCGGCACGTTGGTTTCTCCGGCCACCGATACACTCCCCCTATGTTCGAACGCTTTACCGATCGGGCCCGGCGGGTGGTGGTCCTGGCGCAAGAGGAAGCGCGCCTTCTCAACCACAGCTACATCGGCACCGAGCACATCCTTCTCGGCTTGATTCACGAAGGCGAAGGCGTCGCTGCAAAGGCGATGGAGTCGCTGGGCATCAGCCTCGAAGCGGTCCGTAACCAGGTGGAGGAAATCATCGGCCAGGGCGGCTCCTCGCCGTCGGGTCACATTCCCTTCACGCCTCGCGCCAAGAAGGTGCTCGAGCTGTCGCTGCGTGAAGCGCTGCAGCTCGGCCACAACTACATCGGCACCGAGCACATCCTCCTCGGCCTCATACGTGAGGGCGAAGGCGTGGCAGCCCAGGTGTTGGTGAAGCTCGGCGCCGATCTCAGTCGGGTGCGCCAGCAGGTCATCCAGTTGCTCAGCGGTTACCAGGGTGGTCAGGGCAAGGGCGAGCCGCAGGCCGCCAACCCCACCGCCGGTGGCGCCGCCCCGAAGGACGAACCGTCCGACAAGGGAAACAGCCAGATCCTCGACCAGTTCGGTCGCAACCTCACCCAGCTCGCTCGCGAAAAGAAGCTCGACCCGGTCATCGGTCGAAGCCGCGAGATGGAGCGGGTCATGCAGATCCTCAGCCGCCGCACCAAGAACAACCCGGTGCTCATCGGCGAACCCGGCGTGGGCAAGACCGCCATCGTCGAGGGCCTCGCTCAGAAGATCGTGTCGAACGACATTCCCGACACCTTGCGCAACAAGCAGCTCTACACGCTGGATCTCGGCGCCCTCGTGGCCGGCAGCCGTTACCGCGGCGACTTCGAAGAGCGCCTGAAGAAGGTGCTCAAGGAGATCAAGACCCGCGGCGACATCATCCTCTTCATCGACGAGATCCACACGCTCGTCGGTGCAGGCGCAGCCGAAGGTGCCATCGATGCAGCCAGCATCCTGAAGCCGATGTTGGCCCGCGGCGAACTGCAGACCATCGGCGCCACCACGCTGGATGAGTACCGCAAGCACCTCGAGAAGGACGCCGCCCTCGAGCGCCGTTTCCAGCCGGTGAAGGTGGAAGAGCCCACGCTGGCCCACACCATCGAAATCCTGAAGGGCGTGCGCGACAAGTACGAGGCGCACCACCGGGTCACCATCACCGACCAGGCCATCGTGGCCGCGGCGAACCTGGCCGACCGCTACATCAGCGACCGTCACCTTCCCGACAAGGCCATCGACCTCATCGACGAAGCTGGCAGCCGTCTGCGCATCAAGCGCATGGCCACGCCGCCCGATCTCAAGGAACTCGAGACCAAGCTCACCGACGTGCAGGAGGCCAAGAAGCGGGCCGTCGAAGAGCAGCGCTTCGAAGAGGCCGGCCGCTTGCGCGACCAGGAGAAGAGCCTCCTCGAGGAGAAGGCCGCGAAGGAAGCCGAAGTGAAGGCCAGCGGCGTGGACCTGTTCGACGAGGTCGACGAAGAAGCCATCGCCGAGGTGCTCAGCCTCTGGACCGGCATCCCGGTGTACAAGCTCACCGAGGAAGAGACCGCCAAGCTCCTCAACATGGAGGGCGAACTCCACCGCCGCATCATCGGTCAGGAAGACGCCATCAGGGCCGTCAGCCAGAGCGTGCGTCGTACCCGAGCCGGCCTGAAGGACCCGAAGCGCCCCAGCGGATCGTTCATCTTCCTCGGCCCCACCGGCGTGGGCAAGACCGAACTCGCCAAGACGCTCGCCGAGTTCCTGTTCGGCGACGAGAACTCGCTCATCGCGCTCGACATGAGCGAGTACATGGAGAAGCACACCGTCAGCCGCCTCGTGGGTTCGCCCCCCGGCTACGTGGGCTACGAAGAGGGTGGCCAGCTCACCGAGGCCGTGCGGCGCAAGCCGTTCAGCGTGGTGCTGTTCGACGAGATCGAAAAGGCCCACCCCGACGTGTTCAACACGCTGTTGCAGATTCTGGAAGAGGGCCGTCTCACCGATAGCCAGGGCCGCACGGTCGACTTCCGCAACACGGTGCTCATCATGACCTCGAACCTCGGTACCCAGGATCTCCGCAAGGCGAACATGGGCTTCACCAAGGCCGACGCGGCAATGAGCTACGAGCGGATGAAGGACAAGGTGATGGATGCGCTGAAGGGCCACTTCCGTCCCGAGTTCCTGAACCGCATCGACGATGTCATCGTGTTCCACGAACTCGCGCAGAGCGAAGTGATGCAGATGGTCGATCTCATGACCAAGCGCCTCACCGGTCAGCTCGAGGCACAGGGTCTGGGCATCGAGCTCACCCAGAGCGCCAAGGAACTGTTGGCCGTGAAGGGCTACGACCCGCAGCTCGGCGCTCGCCCGCTGCGTCGTGCCATCCAACGCATGATCGAAGATGTGCTCAGCGAGAAGCTCCTGTACAAGGAGTTCCACGCCGGCCAGATCATCGTGGTCGACACCGAGGACGATCCGGATCGCCCCGGCGACAAGAAGTTGTCGTTCCATGGCGTGGAGGGCTTCCAGCCGCCGTCGGCGGTGGAACTCGCCGCCACGGGTGCCGACATCGAACCGCCCGCTGCACCCACTGAGTGAGCACGGCGCGTTAGCGCTGACAGAATGATCATCGTGCGTCGCGTCCTGTTTGTCGTTCTCGCCATGCTCGCTCTTGCGGCGTGCAAGGTGGACACGAGGGTCGATGTCGCAGTGCAGCCCGATGGCACCGGCACCATCACGCTCACGGCCGTGGCCGACGCGGAACTGGTGCAGAAAACGCCCGGGTTGGCCGAGGACCTTCGCTTCGACGACGTCACCGCCGCAGGGTGGGCCGTGGATGGTCCCACCCCCACTGCCGACGGTGGGTTGACGGTCTCCGTGGCGCATCCGTTCGCCACGGTGGAGGAAGCCACCGCGTTGCTGCAGTCGTTGAACGGCCCCGATGGCCCACTGCACGGGGTGGCCATCGGTCGCACCGTCACTGCCGACGACATCACCACCACGCTGTCGGGCACCATCAGCGTGTCGAACGGTCTCGACGCATTCGCCGACCCCGATGTGCTGGCCGCGATCGGCGGCAGTCCCTACGCTGCAGATCTCGCGTCGTCGAACCTGCGGCCGGCAGATGCGGTCACCTTCACGTTCGCCGCCGACCTGCCCGGCACCGTGACGAACAGCTCCGTTGCCACCGGCACCGTCACCAGTGGCGAGACCGGCTCGGTGTGGAGCGTGCCGCTTGATGGCACCACCGCGGATCTGGCTACCACCAGCGTGCTCGTACAGGGCTCGGGCGGCGGCGTGTGGGGCATCGTGGCCAAGGTGGCCCTCGTGGCGTTGGTGCTGTGGGTGCTGCTCGCTGCAGCGTTCATCGCCTTCGTGGCGAGAGCCCGCCGGGCAAAGGCGCAACGCAGCCCTCGCTGACAGCGCCCGCCGCTATGGAGCTGGCTGCGGGGTCACCGTGCCTACCGTCAACCCAGTGAGGCACATCGGGGCCGTGCCACCGATGAGACCGAGATCGATGTGGTCCAACTCGCCGGTCACCTCAAGGAACAGCTGGTGATCTGCGGACCTCACCACCGCTTCCTGCCGCACACCCGCTGCCGTGACGGAGAGCGCCGCATCGGCCCCGATGAAGTAGTCGAGGCGGATGACCCACCGCCAGTTGAAGAGCGCCTTGTTCAAGTCCACGCGAACGCGCGCACCGTTGTCGACAAGGGTGCCACACGCGCCCGGATCCAGCCTTCCGGTCGTTACAGCACCTACAAGGGACGGGCGAAGATGACCATCCATGTCGAGCGTGTACAACTGGCTGGTCGGCGTGTCGAACCGAACCGGCAATTCCATCGATTGCAGCACCTGACGCGAGGAACCGAGCGCGGTCACCCAAGGTGGAGTCGCTGCGTCGTACACCGCCACCTCTCCCAGCTCGGCAAGGTCCCGGCGTGCAGTTGCAACGAATGCTCGGATCTTCGCGCCCGACATCCCCTTCACTGCGTAGGACGACGTGATGAAGGCCAACCCCACATACATGAGGGCGAACACGACATATCCCCACTCCCAACCTGAAGGAGCGGGCACTGTGTCGTGAGGACGACCGGCTTCCAGACGGGAAGCTGCGTCCACCATCGAGTCGGTAGACCTCACGGGCAGCAAGGCGAGCGTCAGCGCGATCGCTGCAATCAAGGTGAGGTCGGCCAGGTAGCGCGGTGCCAGTCCAACCAGCGAACCGAAGTACCCGCCGCGCACGAAGGTAGTCACCGTCACCTCGGCGACGAGATAGATCCCCAGCAACAACCAGGCCCGCCATGCGCTCCGTCGCCGCACCACGGTGAGTACAGCGAAGACCACGAACCCCACCAGGTAGGCCCAACCGTGGGTCACCAGGGGCGTGCTGTCGACTGCCCGCTCGGCATCGGCAAAGGGGCCCCCGAGCAGGTAGGGAATCGCCCCACCGGTGAGGGCCCGCCAGATCGCCAAGGGGTACGTTCCGACGGAGGGCCGCGGCGACTCGATCTGCGTCGTCACGGCGAGATAGAGCGGCAGGTACAGGGCCACGATGCCCAGATACGCCGCCCACGCCCGACGATCGCGCCGGAGTGACCTCAGGGCACCACGGACACCTCGGCCAGCGGGAAACCACAGCACCGTGACACAGGCGAGCACCAACAGCGCAATGAGTGCCTTCTCCAGGAAGAAGACTCCCACGACGAAGAACGCACATGCAGCAACTATCTCGCGTGTGCGTCGGGTGCGGATGAAGCGCACGTGGTGCAGCAACGTGCCTGCGACCGCAAGTTGCAATGGAATGGTCGTGATGGCGGCCGCGTACCAAATGACTGACACGGTGGCGAGCGGGGCAAAGAGAAACACGACCAACCCGGCAATTGCTGGCCACGAAGCGCCCACCAGTTCGCACAAGAGCCTCCACACAATGGCGCCAGCGCAGGATTGGAGTGCCACCAGAACAAGGACCACCACAGAGAAGTTGAGGGGTGAGATCAGCTGTGGCGCGGCAAACAACAGTAGTTGCCCCGACAGAAGATGCCCGCTAAAGGGTTCAAAGACGTAGGAGAAAAACGGCTTCTGCGCGAAGTTCGCGAGGATCGCATAGTCGTCCTCACGGAAGTAACTCTGGCGAAGAATGACGAACAACATCACGGCCTGCGCAGCAATCAAGGCCACAGCAAACGTGCGCCATCGAGTCAATTCCCGCATCGGCGCACCCTACGACATGACGTGGTCTCCGACAAACGACAACGGCCCCACGCCGATGGCGTGGGGCCGTTGCAGAGACTGAGGTTGAATCAGGCGAAGGTGCTGCGACGCTTCTTGGCGACGATCACTGCGGCAAGACCGAGGACCACGAGGCCGAGGGCGATCGCTGCGACCTGGAACGAGCTCGAACCCGTGGAGGGAAGCGAGCCGCCCTGGCCAGCGAGGCAGGCGAGGTAACCGTCGGTGTCGAAGACGCCGTTGGTCGTGAAGTCGGAAGCGCTGCAGGTGGCGGCGGCGCTTGCCGACGAGAACAGGTTGGTGGCAAGCACGGTGAGCAGACCGACGAGACCGAGAGCGGCCGCACCAAACTTCACCGGGTACTTCATGATCTTGTCCATGTGTGGAGTTCCCCTTCCGCCGCAGCGGCAACGAACATGGTGACCCTCGTCACCTCGTCGGACAGTATAGACACGCTTCAACACGCTTCGCAATACCTGCTCACGACATCCATTCAGGTGCCGATTCGCTGCCCGCCACGCCCACACGCCGAGTGCGCCGCAGCCGGCGTACACCGCAGCCCACTGCCGCAAGCATCAGTCCCTGCGCCAGCAACGACGGCAAGGTGGCCAGGTTCCACACGGGTCCGCCACCCCCAGCGAACTGCAGTCGCCCATCGGCGGTCGCCGTGGCCGCCGATGAACCCCGGTGCCAACCACCACTCGCCGGGTGGTTCCAGACCACGGCATGGTCGCCCTCGACACGAACCCATGCCGGGCCGACGCTGTCCACCACCACCGGCGCCCCGGTGGCGACCTCGGTGGCCTGGCCGAGCCACCCGTTCACCCGGTACAACGCGATCGCCTCGTCGTCGATGACCAACGACAGGTCGGGATCCTTGACCAACACTGCGTAGTCGGCGGCGTGCACCGTTTTCTGCAGAACCACCCAGCGAACCCCTAGCGATGCCAACGCGCTGCCCGGGGGCGACTGCTGCTCCACCATCGCACGTACCAACACTGCTGCGGTGGGCTCGCGAGGGTCGCTGCGTTCGCGCACTCCTACTTCCAGGCCATTGTCGCTGGCAGCCAGCACGTCGCCACCCAGGAACAGTGGCATCGGGTTCAGCACCCGCCGCACGGGGCCTCCTGGCAACTGCTGGTTGAAGTACTGATACCAGGGAAGTGCGAGCACCGTGCCCGGTTCCTCACGCACGAACGAGCGGGCCTGATTCCAACTCGACGGCACCCGCTCAGCACGAAGTTGGCCGCCGATGCCCCACAACCCCGGCGCCACCAGCACCACAGCGATCACGCCCGGTAGCAACACCACTGCGCCCGCCGACCAGAGCCACTTGGGCGATGCCAGCGCCGCGTCGTACGCCCGCTGCGCGCCCAGCACGGCAGCCGGTGCCAGCCACGCGAGGTACAGCACCAGGATGCGCTGCGGCTCGCGCCACACCGCGCCGACGGTGGTGCCGGTGAACCATTCGAGCACCGATGAGAACCCGACCATGGTCGAAGCGGCGGACACCAGCCATCCCACCACGGCGAGTACGACCATCGGCCGTCGCGCCCACGGCACGATGGCTCGAGTGCCAATGACGGCGAGCGCCACGAGCACCGCGCCACAGATCGCTTGCACCAGGCTGTTGGCACCCACCTGGAAGTAGCTGTTCCAGAACCCGCCACCGGCGCTCAGACGGAGCAGACCGAGTGGGCCACGCGCGTCGGTGCCGAACACAGCGCCCGTTGCGAGGTTTGCTTCGCCGGCAGCAGCGACTGCAAGGGCCGGTACAAGCCAGGCGCTCTGCGCCATAAAGGTGACGACCAACGCTTGCCACCACCGACGACGCTCGCCGCACAGCATCGCGATCACCACCACAACGACAGCGACCGAGCCACCGAAGTGGCCACCGAGGCCGAGCGCGGTGGCTCCAAGGAACGTGCGCGTGAGTGAACGACCCGGCCGCAGCAGAGTGGGCAGCACCCAGGGCAACAAGGCGAGCGGCACGGTGACCATGAAGTGACCAACTGCCGTACGGGTGAGCACGAACGGAGAGAGGGCGTAGAGCGCTCCGGCGACGAAGCCCCATCGCGAGCCGAACGATGTGGCGAGTCGCGCCATACCCACCCAGGCCAGGACGAACACCAGCACCATCAACGCCTTGCCCGAGAGCGTGGCGGGTATGAGCGGCGACAGCCAGGAGATCGGCACCCACAGCGGCAACCGGCGCGGCAGTTCTGGGCCCAGACCCCAGAAGCCGTTGGGGAGATCGAGGTGCGGCACCAGCACGAGATCGAGGTTGAACAGCGAACCCGGAGCCAGCGCCGGCCCCAACACCAGCAGCGCCGTCAGTAACGGCAGACCCCACGACAACAGGCTGCGGGAACGACGCACTTGCGGGCGGTCGTTCGCGCTGTCGTACACTTCAGTCACTTTACGGTCATCTGGGGGACCCAATCGATGCAGCACGCTGCCGAGCCAGCAACGACCGACGAGGCAAAGGTCACCCATGTAGCGACGCGTTGGGAACTCTTTCGGTTGTTCCGCAGTGAGCAACTCGACCCCGACACCTTCTACGCCAAGCTCGCCGACCGCACTCTCTCGAAGTTCGACCTTCCGTTGCGGGGCAAGCTGGTGCTCGACCTCGGTTCAGGGCCGGGCCACTACACCGCTGCCCTCGAGCGCGCCGGGGCACACGTGGTTGCCCTCGACCTCGATGTCGACGACATCGCCAGGGTGGTCGGTCGCGGGCTGAACGGCATCCACGGCGACGCTGCAAACCTTCCATTCCCCGACGGCAGTATCGATGCGGTGTTCAGTTCCAATCTCATGGAGCACGTGCCCGACACGAAGCCCGTGTTCGACGAGATCGAACGGGTACTCAAGCCAGGTGGATGGGCGTGGGTGAGCTGGACCAACTGGTACTCGCCGTGGGGTGGCCACCTCATCACCCCGTTCCACTACCTCGGCCCGAAGTGGGGCTCGAAGCTGCACGACGCCATCAAGGGGCCCCCCGAACGCAACCAGGTGTACGCCGGGCTGTGGCCAGCCCACATCGGACCCGTGCTCCGCGACGTGCACCAACGTCGCACCCTCCATCTCCGTTCCGCTGTGCCGCGCTACTACCCCGCTCTGCGGTTGGTGCTGAAGGTACCCGGGCTGCGCGAACTCGTCACGTGGAACTGTCTCCTGGTGCTCGACAAGAACGGGCCGGACGCGGCGGATGCCATGGCCGACCATCGCAGTCCATTCGCCCGCACCACGCGCCGATTCCTGCGGTGGGTGAGGGTGAAACTGTCCGACCAACCGGTGTTCCTGCCCATCGTGCTGCGCCTCACGCCGCGGGGCACGAGTCGCAAGATCACGGCCTCGACCGACTTGGTGATCGAGGGGTATCCACGGTCGTCGAACACATTCGCCGCCGCTGCCATGGCCGTGGCGTCAGCAGGAACAGTGTCCGTGGCCAGCCACGTGCACACACCGAGCCAGGTCATCCACGCGGCCGATCGGAAGACACCAACGCTGGTGGTGGTGCGGGAGCCAAAAGCCACCGTGCGGTCGCTCATCATGGCTGCCCCACACGTTCCGGTACACACCGCAATCGCCGAATGGATACATCACCACCGCACCATCTGGCCGTACCGCGACGCATTCGTGGTGGGCACCTTCGATCAGATCACCACCGATCTTCCATCGGTGCTGCAGCGGGTGAACCGACGCTTCGGCACCGACCTACCGATGTTCGAACACACCGCTGAGAACGTCGCTGCAGTCGAGCAGCGCATGCGCGACGACCACGAGCGATTCCACCCCGGCGACCAACTCAGCGCCCCATGGCCCGTGGAGCAACGCAAGACTGCATCGGCCCGGCTCGACGCTGAGTTCGCCGATGCCACTCACGTCGCTGCCTGGGCTGAGGCCGACGAATGGTGGGCGAAGTTTCAGCGACTCGCCGGTGCCTGAGCCCTGCGACGCGCCGCCACCGTGACGACCAAGAGTGTCGCAGCGAGGCTCCACCACCACGGCAACCAGTGCGCCACCCCGGTAACGGAACCATCGAGCACCATCGCCGATGCGGAGCTCGCCATCCACGGAGCCGTACCCGCCGACCAGCAGAAGGTCAGCCACGGCGACGCGGTCATCACCAAGCCCAACAACATCCAGGCCGTGGGCGCCCGACCGTAGCGAACAGCAACGATCACGAGACTCACCACACCCAACAACACGGCGTCAGGCCGTGCGAGTGTTGCGACACCGAGCAACACACCAACGGTGACCAGACTGCCCGGCCGTCGATGACCCGCCTCGAACAGCAGCGCGGCGCTCAGCACAGCGAGCACTGCGATCTGCCCACCAAGGGCAACACCCCACGACAATGGCGACACTGCCACTGCGACGACCAACCACCAACTCGGCACCAACGGTGCCTTCCGCCGAGCCCACTGCACCACCACCGCACAGATCGCTGCCAGCACCAGCCCGCCGAGCACCCAACGAGGTAGCCGCGTCATTGCCCGCACCACGAGCGCGAACGGTGCGAAGTCCACGGCAGGTTCCCCAGCCAGAGCATCAACGCTGTACTTCGAACCCATTCGGATGTTTCGAAGGAGCCCATCGACGCCCGATGCATCCGGCGACAACGAGATGGCCGCGATGTGCACGGTCACAGCCAGCGCACCGGCGGCCACCAGTTGCCACGAGGTCGCCAGCCACATGCGCATCGAACCCCACGGCCTGCCCAGCGGGCGTGGCAACGCCGACGACCGGGTGCGAGCCGCGACCGTGAGCAGCGCCACGGTCTGCACTGCGAAGACAATCGCAACCAGCGTCGCCTGGTGCGCCCAAGGCCTCTCCTTCGCGTAGCCAAGGCTCAGCTTTTGTGTCTGGATCAAGAGTGGGGCAACCGAGGCGAACGCAGCGATCAGTAGGAGCGCAGGGGCCGACGCGCCGGTCAGTTCCACCGGTTCCTCTGCGTAGCGGACCACCAAGGCCACAGCAAGGCCCACAACAAGCGCCAGCGGCCCCACCAGCAGCGATCCGACCAGCGTTCCAACTGCTACCGCAGCGTACGACGCTCGGCGCGAGGGGCGGTGGAAGTCCCATCCGGAGAGGTCCACCAACGTCGCTCTTCGACTCGGGGCGAAGATGAGCAGTCCGCAGAGCGCAATCGCCGCCAGCGTGACGCTGATTCCGATGATGAGGAGGCGCTCGGGCTGGTAGCCGATGACGAGGTGGTGCACGCCAGCGGGCATGCGCCACGCGTTCAGCCCATTCATGGGAACAACAGCCCCAGCCGGAGCGCCGTCGATTGAGAGCTTCCACAGCGGGTCGAATGATTGACCGAACACCACCAGTCCGCCGGAATCGAGCGACACATCAGCCACCGCTCTGTCGCTCGTCACGAACGCCGCTACCTCCGGCCGGTCGGGTGTCGGCTCGGCGGGCCAGTCGGAGGTGCGCAACACCACCGACTCCACTAGTCCGCGGCTACCCGACTCCAATGTGGCCGATGACGAGCGAAGCTGTACCGGCGAACACGCCGAGTACGCCAAGCCTGCCCCGTCGAGCAACTCACCCACGGTCGAATGGAACGACACCGGCACGGCGGCATCTGCCACCCGGAGTCCGACGTCGACGCAATCGCCACCCACCTTCGCCGTTCGGTCGACCTTGTTGTCGGCCGCATCGCGATCGGGGCCAGAGATGTTCACCTCGTTCACGAACCACTTGATACCGAACCGGTTGACGCGTTTGTCGTAGGCGCTCAGTTCCAGCTTCACGGTGTCGGTGCTCACTGGATCAACGAAGTTGAAGACGGCACGGCGGTAGCACGGCACGGTGCTCGGCTGCGTACCTGCTTCAGCCTGTTCCTTGATATCCGAGAGCAGAAACGGCGGGCACGATGCGTCGGCCACGGCGGAGACCGACACGGAGGAACCCTCAATCGTCGCTGTCATCAACGAGGCTCCGACAGCCTGGCCGTTCAACTGCATGACCACCTCGACACGCTGCACCCGTTGTTGGGGCACATGAAGAGTCAGCGCTTCACCAAGGGGGCGAGTAGCGATCCACGGACTGGTCAACGACCCATCGATCGCGTCAGCAGGAAGCCCCACCAGACCGGCCGGGTCGCTGGCCGTCGCTGTTGCGGTAACAGCGGCGGGCAGCAAGGACGTCAGGTTCTCGGCCGATAGGGCCGGGGAGCGACGGAGCACCCCATCGAGGTGATACGCATCCGGGCGAGCGATGTCGAAGCGGCGCCGAATGGTTTGGTCTTCGTCGAGCCGCCCCGACGCGATCCCACCTGCTGCGAGGTACGTGGTTCGCGTCGATCGGCTGAATGCGTACGCGGTGGGCAACGACTTCATGACCTGGTCGAGACGGTCGCCGCCATCGCGTGTGCCGAATAGATCGGTCGGGCTTTGGATGAACTCGCGCAGATCCAGACCAGCGACAGCCACCTCACGAAGGCCCACCAACCCTTGCTCGCGGACAACACCCTCGAGCCGAATCACGAACGACGTGGTGGACGTCGGTGGGAACCGAACCATCGCGCGACCCACATCGTCGGTGAAGGCTTGACGCTGTGTTCCATCCGCCAACGTCACTGAAACCCTGCGAACAGAGGGCAGACCCTCACTGGAGAGCAGTGCAGCGATGTCGAAATCGGCGACCACATGTGGCGACCGCAGCTTCACTTCGACTCCGGGCACCTCATTGGTGAGCACCCACTTCACGCCCCACTGAGTCTCGAGGTCGCCATCGAAGGCATTGGAAGGACGCAGCGAAACCGGAATCTGGCTGAACGTGAACCCAACTGTCGAAATGGATTCGGCGTCGGGAATCCATACGGTGCTCTGCGCCGTCACGTTGTCGGGGAACTCCTCGCGCACTACCCGCCCCGCCTCCTGCTGCAGGCCGAGCGTGGCGGAATAGGCCGGCTCGTAATCCAACAACGTACGCAAGCGTCGGCGGGCCGTATCGGTGATCACCACTCCACTGGCAGATCGGAGTTCATCGCCAATGGCGGCGTCGGTCACCGCGCCACTCGTCTCCAACGGTGTGGATGGGGCGACCAATCCGGATGTCTGCAACAGCGGCCACGAATTCGCGTCGCCCGCAACGACGACGCCTGAACCGCTAACGGACCGGACGAGGCTGCCCGGGTCGCGAACTCGATACACCTCAACGGGAGTCAAGCGACGTTCGCGGATAGCAGGGTTCGCCCTGTCGCGGAACCCCACCACCCCCACGCCCACTTCACCGAACGTGGCCGCGAGTTCGAAGTCGGGATCGTTACGCAGCCCATCGAATGAACTCGGCCGAGGCAGACCGAGGCTCTCCCACGTGAGATCGTTTCGAACGACGATCTCGGTGATACCCAATCGTCGAGCCAGAGCTCCGACTTCCCCAGGTCGATATGGCACCGACTGGGCAGCGAGCGTGAAGGCTTCCAATGCATTTGCACCCAGCGGGTTCGACAGCGGCACACCGGTGGAGATCGCATGCGGCCGCGCCAACAACGCGTCGAAGATATCGTCGCCCACCCAGCCCCAGCGATAGCTCGCTCTGGTGATCGCAGGGACGACGGCAGTGAGACCGGGGTCAGGTAAATGGTCGAGATAATCAAACGCTTCGGACCAGTACGTCGGCACCGCAGCGACCCGCTGGAACGGGTGGTAGAGATTCCCCGTCCAGAACGGGAACGACACCGTCAGCAGCACCGCAGCCGTCGCCAGTGCCGGGGCACGACGAATCCACCGACCGCGGTGCTGAACCGCTCGGGACGCTGCCACCACACCGACCCCTGCGAGAACACCAATCCCGATTGCGAGGCCGCCGCCCGCCTTGTACGTGTTGCGGAATGAACTGATCACGGTGATGTTCTCCATCACCCAGAGAATTCCTGCCCCCAGCGGTGACGCACCGGGGCTGGCGAAGCCACCGACGATCACGGCTGCCGACACGAGGGCCATTGCGGCAAAGAGCACCTTTGCGCGCCACCGCACCCTCCAGAGCGCGACCAACGCGACCAACGGCACGATGAAGTCGGCCAGCACCACCCACCAACGCAGGAAGTGCGCCTGCCCCTGGGGCTTTACGAGCCCGTTCGAAATCGTGAAGTACGAGAGCCAGTTGCCGAGTCCTCGGATGCTCTCCGACCACGACGACGTAAGCGCCGACACCGAGGGCAACTCGGTGTCGACCAAACGAGCGTTCAACATGTCGCGCGCGAAGTACGTCTTCAGCAGCGCCCACGCACTGCAGGCAAGAGCCAACGCGCCCATCGCTGCAGCCCATTTCGCCACGTCGCGCCAACGCACGGCGCGTTCCACGTGCACGAGATACAGCGCCGTCACGATCAGGATGATGGCGTTGTAGATGAGACCAGGCGGGTCGGGGTTCCCGGCCCAGGCCACCATCAGGGCGAACATTGCTGCCCAACGCCAAGGACGGTCCTCGGTGAGACCGCGCACCATGGCAACGACCAACCAAGGCCCGAGAGCCATCATGTAGTACAGGTTCGTCGGCACCAGGAAAGCCGCCGAGTAAGGACCGAACGCCGCGTAGAGACCGGCGATGAGATGCTCGGCACCGATGCGCGGACGAAACAGTTTCAGCAGCGCGGTCACCCCGAGCGCCATCGTCACGAGGCACAAAGCATGGAAGAGACGCTCGCCCACCCATGGTGCTAGGCCCAGTCCGCGGAAGACGGCACCAGGGATGGTGGTGCCGAACCACACATCCTCTCGAGGTGCGCCTAAACCCCTCGTTGGGTCCCAGACGCCGAACGACTTCGCAAGGCGACGAGCAGGGTTGACGTACTGCTCGTAGCGGTTGTCGCCGATGTAGCTACCCCAGGCCGACGACATAGTCGCAGCGACCGCGAGCACCGAGTACAGCAACCCGATCGGCCATAGCTGCGTGCGGCAACGTTCACGAATTCTCGAGCGCTGTGATGCCTCATCGAAGGACGCCGATTCAACAGCCTCGGAACTTGCCACGTTCATCGAGGTGCCGTCTCACCCACGCGACGAGCGAGTTGTCCGCTGGGCTCCGGTCGCGCCAAGCGTTCGAATGCCGACGGGACCATCAGCAGCGCCGGCCGCTCGACCAAGCGATAGCTGAGTGTTGCCAACACGAATGACACGGCCACGACGACGAGCAGGTTGACGATCATCCACCAGGCTCCACCCGATCCAATCGGATTCCGTTCCACTACGCCGAGAACGGAGATGTGCCAGAGGTAGAGGCCATACGAAACAGTCCCAAACGCAGCGATCAGCGGTCGACGTAACGCACGCTGCAGCACGTGTTGCGGTCTGCCGAGCGTGGCAGGCAGCAGCAGGAGGAACGCAGCGATCGGCTGCATAGTGAACCTGAACAGCGTCGCAACGCGGGTCTCGGAAAAGGTGAGGCTCGGCGGAACTCTTACCACCCACATGACCATCGCGTAGCACAGGGCTCCCAGCGCCACGCATACCCAACCATGGTCGGCCAGACCCTTCAGCGCCTTCGGAAGGGTGCCTCCGTGTTCGATCCACGCCACGAGCACGGCCATCAACATGCCCCAGGCGAACCAATCGAGGAACGACGGAAGCCAGTTCACGTATCGGACGAGATCAATCGCGTTACCCGTCACCGAGATTCGCCAGCACTGGGCCACCAGAGCCATCACCAGGAGCATGATCAACTGCGCGCGCCCCACCGACGAAACGGTTCGACACCGCCGCAACACACGCGGCAGCACCAGTGCCAACGCAGCGATGAGAAAGTAGAACCACAATTCGATCACCAAGGTCCAGGAGACACCCAGAAACCTCAGACCGCCATCGAAGAGCAAGAACACTTTCCAAGGCGTAACGGACTGACGATGGATCGATGGGGCCGTGAGCGCGAACCCGATGATCGCCAGCCAGTACGCGGGAAAGATTCGGACGAAGCGCCGTAGCAAGAACTGAGCCGTCGGCGGCTGTGATGCGCGAGCAAACAACCGTCGGCTCACGGGCAGATACAGGAGAAAGCCCGACAAGAGGAAGAACATCGCCACGCCGAAGTTGCCCAAGTTGTCGATGACATCCATCTGCCCCGTGTCGGTATCGACGAGCAGACGCCCACGCACATGGAACACCACCACACTCAATGCCGCTACCGCCCGATACCCCTCCAGCGAGGCGAACCGGCCGGCATGCGGTTCGCCGACGACGCTGGCGATGCTCCAGTGGGCTTTACTCATCGACCGGAGAACGCCCAGAGGTCGGCAAAGACACATTGTGCGGCGGCGTCCTCGTACCCGATGAGTCCTACGGCACCCACGAGGGAGTCCGACGGGGCCGCGACGCTGATCGTCGAGAGGCCCACGTACGCGTTGATCACTCGTTGACCCGTCTCGATCTTCACCGTGACCGTGGACTCGACGACGTCGGGCAGTTTGCCCAACACCGTTTCCTTGCCGTCACGAACCTCAACGAGGTTCCACACTCCGTAGGCCGGAACCCTGACCAACCCAATGAAGTTCTTCGGGTCGGCATATCGCGCCACCACACCGCAGCGCTGCTTGCCCGAGACCCTCGCCATGATCGCCGGCTTCGACAAATTACCGATCACAGCAAGACTGCGGTCCTTGGCCGGAAAGGCGATGGAGGCCCGCCCGGCATCGACGTTCCAAAGTCCCGACGCAATGGTCCATGCCGGACCATTGTGTGCTGTTCCGAGTCCGCCGGTGTTGGCCCGACGATCAAAGTCGTCGGTGAAGCTGAGCTCGAAAGCTTTCTGGGGTTCGGCGGAGAACGAATCGCGCATCGCGAACGAGAACGCCGCAACAATTCCCACCACGAACGCGATGAACAGCGCGAGCACCAACCACGAACGGTCGCGGCGGGCAGGCTGCTGGGCGGGATCGGTGGGCTGGTCGCTCATGACGCCAGCGAGTGTAGGAGAGCGACGCGACGCAGCGTGCTCGCACCGAGCGCCACCGCCGCGGCGAGCACGTTGGCGACCAACCATGCATTGGCGCTCCGCATCGGATCGTTGCGAGTGAAAAGTGCCGCGATCGTCAACACGATGACGCCGTAGATCGATGTGATCAGCACGGTGGCGACCCCGTCGCCATCGGCCCGAGCTCGCGACAGCAGCAGCGACGTCACGCACCAGGGCACCGCGGCGGCGAGCACGATCGGCAGCACCTCGGCGGTGCTGGAGTACTTCGACCCGAACACCAGCCGGGTGACCGGTTCGGCCAGTACGAACGACGCCGCGGCGGCAACACCCGTGATGCCGCCGGACAGGATCAGCCCCTTCATGAAGGGTGCCCTCGAGCCACGTTCGGGATGCCGCGATGCCTCGGCGACCACCACGTGCCCCACGGTCACCGGCACCACGAACACCATCGCCATCACCTGCCAAGCCAGGTAGAACGCTGCGTTCTGCGCGGGGGTGATATCAGCGATGACCGGAAAGCCGAACTGCGCTCCAAGCAACGCGATCGTGCCCAACCAGTTCACGGTGGCAAACCGCAGCTCGGGGCCAAGATCATTCGGCAGTGGCATCAGCGGACCATGAGGCTCACGCCGCGACCACCTTGCCAGCACTGCGGCCCCGACCACACCCGACACTGCATTGATACCGGCGTTCAGGACCAGCAACATCAATGGCTCGCGACGAAGGCTGGGCACCATCAGAAGGCCGCAGCGAGCCAGGTTCACCACGACAGAACGCACCACCACCCATTTGCCGAGCCCGATGGCCATGAGACGGATCTCAACCAGCAAGGCCAGCGAGAATCCGACCACCGTGCCAGCAATCACCAAGAAGGCTGCCGTTCCACCCCACACCCCGAGCGCATCGCGCACCTCCGGCCGAAGTCGTTCACCCGCCAATGCGAAGAACAGCGCCGTGCCAGCGACCGATGATGCGGTCGTGTACAGGAACGCCCAGATCAACAGTGGGCGCTCCGATGGCGTGTGTGAGTAACGCGACAACCTCGACACCGCTACGGGTAAGCCCATCGAAGTGAGTTGGTTCACCAACGTCACCCAAAAGAACAGCGATGCCTGAACTCCGAGGTCTTCGGCATTCACCAGGTGCGCAGCGATGGCGTTGAATGCCAATCCTCCGGCGCCCATCACCGCAACGGACAACAGGAGTGCGGAAGAGCGCTGTGCGACGGCCTCACCGGGCGTAGAGAGGTGGGGACCGCCGGTCATCGGTCCACATCGTAGGCGTGACCCCCCACCACGAACCCTGTCACACCCCTTCCGTACGGTGCGGCGCATGACCAAGATGCGACTCGTCTACCGATGCAACGAATGCGGCACCACCACACCGAAGTGGGCTGGGCGATGCGCCGCATGCGAAGCATGGAACTCGTTGGTGGAGGAACTGCCCACCGCAGAGGCCGTCCCGCTGGTGCCGGGTTCGGTGGTGGCGCAGCCAATCGGCCAGGTCGATGCCCAATTTGCTCGCCCACAACCCACCGGCATCCCCGAGATGGATCGCGTGCTCGGTGGCGGGTTGGTGCCGGGGTCGGTCACCCTCCTCGGCGGCGAACCCGGCATCGGCAAGAGCACCATCCTGCTGCAGCTACTGGCGAAATGGCCCACACGCACGTTGTACGTGTGTGCCGAGGAAAGCGCGCAGCAGGTGCGGGTGCGCGCCGAGCGCCTCGGTGCAGTGCAGCCCGACCTGTGGCTGCTGCCCGAAACGTCGCTGCCCCACATCGTGGCCGCCATCGAAGAGACCAAGCCCACACTTGTGGTGGTCGACAGCATCCAGACCATCGCTCACCCGGATGTGTCGTCGGCACCCGGCAGCGTCGTACAGGTACGCGAATGCGCCCACCGTCTGGTCAGCGAAGCGAAGCGTCGAGGTGTACCCATCGTGCTCGTTGGGCACGTCACGAAGGAGGGCGGGTTGGCCGGCCCGCGCGTGCTCGAGCACGTAGTCGACACCGTGCTGTCCTTCGAAGGAGATCGGCATCACTCGCTCCGCCTCCTGCGCGCCGTGAAGCACCGCTTCGGAGCCACCAACGAGCTCGGCGTGTTCGAGATGGCCGGCGACGGCCTGCAGGGGGTGCCCGACGCCAGCCGGCTGTTCCTCACCGATCGGCGCACCGGTGTGGCCGGTTCTGCGGTGGTGCCCACGCTGGAGGGTCAGCGACCGCTGCTGGTGGAGGTTCAAGCTCTCACCAACCCTGTGCCCAGTGGCGTGCCCCCGCGGCGCAGCGCGCAAGGCATCGACCATGGCCGCCTCGCGCTCCTCCTCGCGGTGCTCGAACGGCGAGCTCGCCTAGCACTCGGCACCCACGAGGTGTTCGCCTCGGCCGTCGGCGGAGTTCGGCTTACTGAACCGGGTGCCGATCTACCGCTGTGCCTCGCGCTCGTCAGCGCACTCCTCCACCACCCACTCCCACCCGACCTGGTGGTGTTCGGCGAGGTCGGTCTGGCAGGCGAGCTTCGTCAGGTGGCCCACGCTCCTCGCCGACTGGCCGAGGCCGCCCGGATGGGCTTCACCCGTGCGATCATCCCCGCTAACTCACCCCCTGCACCCGACGGCATCAGTGTGGTGCGGGTCGGCACGGTGGCCGAGGCACTGGCCGCAGTGGGCCTCAGCGGCAGGGCCACCCGGGCTGCCTGACGACGCGGCGGCAGCATCCGTCCGTTCTCCTACACTGGAAGGCCTCATGCCCGCTCAGTCCCCTCCGAACGACTCGCTGCACGCTGCATTGGCCCAGGTTGCCCCTGGCACGCCGCTGCGCGACGGCATCGATCGCATCGTGCGCGCCAAAATGGGTGCGCTCGTGCTGGTGGGCGACGGGCCCGACGTGCTGTCCATCTGCTCCGGTGGCTTCTTGCTCGACGCCGACTTCACCCCCCAGCGTCTCAGCGAATTGGCGAAGATGGACGGCGCCATCATCCTCAGCAGCGACGCCTCGCGCATTGCGAGGGCGAATGTGCATCTCGTGCCCGACCCCACGGTGCCCACTTCGGAGACCGGCACCCGACACCGCACGGCCGAGCGCGTCGCCGTGTCACTCGGGGTGCCCGTCATCAGTGTGAGCGAAGAGATGAGCGTCATCAACGTCTACGCAGGTGGCATGAAGCGCCAGTTGCAAGAGATCGGCCGGCTACTCGACCGCGCCAACCAGGCGCTGCAGACGCTCGAGCGGTACAAGGCCAAGCTCGACGACGCCACAAGTGCGCTCACCGCGCTGGAGATCGAAGATGTGGTCACCGTCCGCGATGTGGCCGCCGTGGTGCAACGTGGCGACATGGTCCGACAGCTCGCTGCCGAGATCGAGACGATGATCGTCGAGTTGGGCGTCGACGCCCGACTGCTGCGCCTGCAACTCGATGAAGTCTTCACCTCCCTCGACGACGAACTCGACCTCGTGATGGCCGACTACCCGCACCTCACCGGCCACCAGGTCAGCCACGCCGACGGCGACGCGCCTGCCTCGCCGAAGGGCTTGCGCCTCCTGGCGCGCGTGCCCCGACTCGGCGAACACGAGGCGCTGGCCATCACCGAGCACTTCGGCGAACTCGCAAAGGTGCTGCGGGCAACCGCTGCCGACATCGCCGGCGTTCCGGGCATCAGCGCAAAGACCGCATCTGCGGTGAAGGACACCCTCGATCGGCTCACCGAGAGCACCATCCTGGATCAATACATCTAGGCCCTGCGCTCAGGCGGGCCGATACGGCGTGGTGACGCCCGGCCGCGTTCCCTCGCACACCACGTCGCCATCGGCGACCAGCTTGATGAGGTGCGCGAGCACGCTGCGACCCGCTGCCTTGTACAGCTTCTCGTTCACCCCGGCATACAGCCGTTTCACCATGTCGGGCACCAGCGCCACACCGTCGCGAACCGCACCCAGCACCTGGGCCTCGCGCTCGAGACGATGCGCCACGAAGGCCTCGAGGAACGGCGCCACTTCGGTGACCGGCGATCCGTGGGTAGGCCACAACACGGCGGGGGCCATTGCACGAACCAACTCCAGCGATGCGAAGTAGTCGCGCATGTCGCCATCGGGCGGGGTGATCACCGTGGTGCTCCAGCCCATGATGTGGTCGCCCGAGAACAGCGCCTGCTGCTCGGGCATCCAGAAGCAAGTGTGGTTGCTCGTATGTCCGGGTGTGTGCACCGCAGTCAATGTCCAGCCGTCACCCGACGCAGCGACATCACCGGTGCGCACGCTCCGGTCGGGGCGGAACGCAAGATCAAGCGTCTCCTCCACCTTGGCCTCGCCAGCAGCCTGAGCGGCGAGTTCCTCTGCGTCAGGTTCCTCCGGCGTGTCGTCATCAACCCATGCCTCGTCCACCACGTGTGGGCCAAAAGCGACCGTCGGCGCACCCGTCGTCTCGCGCAACCACGCAGCGAGCGGCGAATGATCCGAATGACAGTGAGTGACGAGAATCGCTGTCACCCTGCGCCCTTTCAGCGCTGCCTCCAGCGCCTCCCGGTGCCCCGGCAGCGCCGGCCCCGGGTCGATCACCGCAACGTCGCTCTCGCCGATGATGTAGGTGCCGGTGCCGTGATACGTGAACTTCGATGGGTTGTTCGCAATGACGCGCTGGATGTACGGAGCCACCTGCACGGCCTCGCCGTATCGAGGGTCGTCGAGCGTGACGAAAGGAATCGCGCTCACAGGTTCAGCGCACGCACGGTGCCCACTTGCCGACCGTGTCCCATGATCTTCTCTTCCAGCATCGGCGTCACTGCGCTCACGTCAACGCCGATGTCGGCCAACGCGGCCAGCATCACCGGAGGACGGGCACGGTCGCCACCATCGGCGATCTTCAACGCAACTGCACGGCCATCGGGCAGCGCTGCGGCGTACACGCCGTCGGCCCCATCCTTGGCCACCAAGCCCGGAACGTGCTGCATCAGGACCGTGACATCGCGGGTGGTGCCACCCACCATCTCCGGATGCTGTGTCATCGCCGCATACACCTGGTCGCCCGCTGCACCCGCTGCGCCGGTGGCGATAGCGCGGAACGCTCGGGCCAGACCCACCAACGACATCGCGTGAGCCGGCGCCCCGCAGCCATCCACACCAATGTGGGCGTGTGGCTCGGCGCAGAGCTCGTCGATCGTGTCGGTGATGACGCGCTGCAATGGATGGTCAACCTGCAGGTACGACGCATCGTGCGCCCATCCGTTGTGGACGCACGTGGCCACCATGCCGCTGTGCTTACCGCTGCAGTTCATCTGCAACGCGGTGCGGCTGCCGCCCGCAGCGATGATGTCCCACGCCGACGCTTCATCGAGCGGCATCGACGCCGTGTTGGCAAGGGCATCTGCCGTGAGGCCTGCCGAGGCGAGGATGCGCTCGGCCGCCTGGAGGTGCATCGGGGTGCCGTCGTGGCTGGCGCACACCAACGCAAGGAGCTCGGGCGGCAGTGAGAGCCCCGACCGAACCATAGCTACCGCCTGCATCGGCTTGTTCGACGACCGCGGGTACACCAGCACCCCAGGGTCGCCGACGGTGAGTTCCACGTTGCCGTCGGGACCCAACGCCACGACGGCGCCGAAGTGCACGGACTCTTGAAAGTCGTTGCGGGTGGTGATCGCCACAGGTGCGAATGCGTCAGGGGTAGCCATCAGGTTCCGGAGTTCGTTGGGTCGTCGTTGCGTTTGTCTCGTCGTCGACGCCGCGGCGCGACATCGACCAAATCGTTGTCGATCACGTCATGTCGTTCACCCACGTCGTACAGCAAGGCCTGCACCATCGCGGCACCTGGGATCGCCAACACCGCACCCACAGGGCCCAGCAGGGCCGCGCCACCCAGCGCAGCTCCGAATGCCACAGCCGGATGGATGTCCATCGTGCGAGCCGTGATGCGAGGGACGAAGAGGTAGTTCTCGATTTGCTGGTACACGATCACGAAGATCAGCACTGCGAGACCCTTTCCGGGCGACTCGATGAGTGCGATGAGCACCGGCAGGGCGCCAGCCAGATAGGTGCCCACCACGGGCAGGAACTGGCTGACGATGCCCACCCACAACGCCAACGCGACCGGGGCCTTGATACCGAGGGCCTGGAGCATCACCCAGTGGAAGAACGACGAGAGGCCTGCCAAGAGCGCCCTCGAATAGAGGTAGCCCCCGGTCTTCTCGATCGCGATTTCCCACGTGTCGAGCACGCGCCTCTGGCGCTCGGGCCTCAGACGGCTGCACATCACTCGGCGCAGCTTCGGCCCGTCGGCCACCAGGTAGAAGGTGAACAGCGCGATCGACAGCGTCTGGATCACAACACCAAGCGCCGTGACGGAGATGTCGAGCACCCGACTGCTCTGACCGCGGATGAACCGCTGCACCGCGCCGTTCGGGTTTTGGATCTCGGCGATCACCGACGTGGCATCGATGTGCGTACCGAAATGATCATTGGCGAACGTCACGAACCTCGTGACGTAGTCCTCGGAGTTCTGCAGCAGGTCGGCGATCTGTTGGCCCACCAGCGCTGCAACGGTCACCACGAACACCAGGAAACCCACCAGCACGCCGAAGAGAATCAAGGCCGTCGCCGTGCCGCGACGCCACCCGCGGCGAGCCAGTCGGTTCACACCAGGTTCGATGGCCAGAGACAAGAACACCGA
>CAIXIJ010000070.1 GCA_903919455.1 uncultured Acidimicrobiaceae bacterium
CACCGCGTTCGGATTCCGCCGCTTCGAGCACTACCGCATCCGCGCGCTGCTCTACGCCGGCAAGCCCAACTGGTCACTCCTCAACACCCTCACCCCACCGTGAAATCCGAAGAGCCCCTAATCCTTCCAAAGTCATGGAGGACCTGATGCAAAACCCCGGCCGGTTCATCCCTCGGTGGAGATGGAGGCCGCTCGTATTCGCGGCAGCAGCGTTCGTCGCGCTGACATTCGCTGGCATCTGGGTTCTTCAGGCCAACTCCGCCCCTGGCACGAACGCAACCTGGGCCGCAGCAGCGACGCTCCCAGCGGACCCATCTCCGTCCCCGACACCAATGCATCCGCCACGACGTTGAGTTCCGTCTCGATGACCACAGCGGCACAGCCGACGACGAGTGTTGCGCTGAGCGCCGATGGCGTGCCACAGCAGCCGAGACTCTGCAGTGCCTCAATGCTGCGGCCAGATGTGTTCGGTGGCGACAGTTTGAGCGGACATGTGAAATTCGAGGTTTCCCTCGTCAACGTCTCCGACGTTTCTTGCACGCTGGGCGGACACCCCGTTGTGTCAATCATTCTCGACAGCGGCACTGCAGAGGTGCTGCAGGCCGATGAGTCGACCTACTTCGGTGACCCTCTTCCGTTGACCGGTCCTCTAGGTGTTGGCCAGGCCGGATCGTTCTATTTGGTGGGCAACTGGACATGCGACCGCGCCCCCGAAGGCGTCACATTCAGGGACCGCACGTTCGCGTTGACACTTCCCGACGAAAGCGGCCTTCTGTTCAACGCGGCGTTCGATCCCTCGTGTGGCACCGCCACCAGCAGTTACGGCTCTTCTGACCACCTTCGGCAAACCGGTCAAACGCCTCAGGACAGCAGCTCGGCATCGAAATGAGCAGAGACGAATGCATGACGGCCGTTGGTCGGCGAGCGGTCGCGCACGTGAATGCCCAGTCCGTCTAGCGGCGAGCGCGGAGCGTCAGCGAGACACCGACGAGGGCGACGACCAGGCCGACGATGGCCAAACCACCCAGCGACTCGCCGAACAGCACGGCACCTTCGATGGTGCTGAGGGCCGGCGTGAGGAAGAACAGGCTGCTCACCCGAGCCGCCGCGTGTCGCTGCAGCAGCCACAACAT
The DNA here is from genome assembly GCA_903919455.1 of uncultured Acidimicrobiaceae bacterium. Lineage (GTDB taxonomy): Bacteria > Actinomycetota > Acidimicrobiia > Acidimicrobiales > Ilumatobacteraceae > UBA668. The sequence goes on from CAIXIJ010000070.1 coordinate 1,134, forward strand.
GATCAGCACAGCTGCGATCGAAAGCACCACCACAGCCCATGCCAACGCGAACACCGAGCGGGTCGTCACGTTGAACTCCCAGCCTTCATGCACCAATGCACCAAGCAGCAGCACCGCTGCAGAGGCCAGATATTGCACCACCGTGCCGCGCAGCAGCGGCATGTTCGAACCGTGCTTGCGCTGAACCAGCGTGCCGAAGCACATGCCCAGCACGCTCACGCCAGCAGCGATCAATGCACCGGTGGAGATGTCGGAGTGGCTGCCGCGCATGTGATCGGCAACGACCACGATGACGCCGACGAACCCCAGCGCCACGCCCACCCATTGCCACATGGCCAGTCGCTCGCCCAGCACGACGCGCGCCGTCACCGTGGTGATCACCGGATGCAGACCGGCGATCAACGCGCCAACGCCCGACGGCATACCCCAACTGATCGCCAGGAAGACTCCACCGAGGTACACGGCGTGCATTCCCAGGCCCGACACCGCCGCCCACCCCACGGCGCGTCGACCGATCGCCGGCGCTGCGGTGAGTTGCGCCACCGCCAACAGCACGATGGCGGCGATGAACAGCCGCAGCGACAGGAAGGTCAGCGGGCCAGCATCTTCGGTGCCGTAGCGGGCGACGATGAACCCCGTGCTCCAGAGCAGCACGAACACGTACGGCGCCGCAGCGACGAACGTGGAACCAACGCGAGAAGGGCGGGCCGCCGGAGCGACCCGCCCTTCTCCATTCGAAGTGCCTGAATTGATCAGGCGCCGCCCTCGGTGAGGGTGACGGTGAGGGGAGCGAACGACGAACCGTTCACATCCACGCCCGCAGCCGTGAGCTGCTTGACGGCCTCGTTCACGATGTCGTTGGTCCACGACTCAGCGTCGGGGGCCTTCGTGAGCACGGTCTTGCCGTCGAGGTTCTTCGTGCCACTGGCGATGGAGATCGTGCGATCCCATGCAGCCGTGTCGATGACGCCCACGCCGCCGGCAGCCGGCCAGATGAGCTTGTTGACTTCGTTCATCTGCCACAGCTGGTGGGTGGCGCCGAGCTTCGAGCCCTTGGCCACCACGATGTCGGCGCACTTCTGGGTGTTGTCGCGGCAGAATGCCCAGCCCTGGAGCGAAGCCTTCACGAATGCCACGGCCTGGCCGCAGTATGCCGGATCGCTCAGACGGGTCTGATCGGCCCAGATGGCGTCCTGAAGCATGCCCACGCCCTCAGCCTCGTAGGAGACGACGTTGAGGTCTTCGGGCTTGTACAGCTCGCCGGTGGCTTCGTTCTTCGCCTCGAGGACCTGTGCGTACTCGTTGTACGTCATGGCCTCTGCAGCATCGATCTCGCCGCTGAGCAGACCGTTCATGTCGAAGTTCTGCTGGATGAGCGTGACGTCCTTGGCCGGGTCGAGGTTGTTCTTCGACAGCGCAGCGAAGATCTCGTACTCGTTGCCGAAGCCCCAGTTACCGATCTTCTTGTCCTTGAAGTCGGCGGCAGAGGTGATGTTCTTGTCCTTGAAGCTCACCTGCAGCGTGCCCGAACGCTGGTACACCTGGGCGATGTTGGTCACCTTGGCGCCTGCTTCGCGCTCTGCGAGCGCCTTGGGCACCCACGAGATGGCGAAGTCGACCGCACCGGATGCGAGCGTCTTCTGCGGCGGGATGTCCACGCCACCCTCGACGATCTCCACATCGAGACCGGCATCCTTGTAGAAGCCCTGGTCCACAGCGGCGAAATAGCCGGCGAACTGAGCCTGGGTGACCCACTGCAGCTGCAGCTTCACCTTGGCGCCGCTGGGCGCCGTGCACTTGGCCACGTCCACCGACAAGCCCGCGCCGGAACCCGAGCCGCCAGCAGTGGTTGCACTGCCGCCGGTGTCGGTGCCGTCGCTGCCACAGGCAGCCGCGAACACACTGGCGATGGAAACGATGGCGGCCATTTTGACCGCACGTCCGTGTCGCATTGTCCCTCCCCTTATCTTTCTGGTTGTGTTGCTGGTTGTCACTTGGAACGGGCTCGCCGACGCCACGGGACGACGAGGTACTCCAAGAGGTTGGAGCCTGCGAAGAACAGCAGGCCCACGAGAGCTCCGCCCAACACGTAGGCGAACCCCAGTGCCTTGTTGGACGAGTTCAACGTACCCGAGATCTTGCTCCCGAGTCCGTTCTGGGTGCCACCGAAGTACTCGGACACCAAGGCGATGATCAGTGCGAGCGGCGCAGCAGTGCGCACGCCAGTGAAGAAGAACGGCATCGTGTTGGGCAACCGCACCTTCTTCAAGGTGTCGAACGGCGTGGCTGCATACGACCGCATGAGTTCCATCTGGGTGGCGTCGTTCTGACGCAGACCTTTCGCCACCTGCACGAACACCACGAAGAACACGGAGATGGTGACCATGATGCGTCGGGGAATCTGGCTGTCGAGGGCGTACATGTTGTTCAGCACACCCACGATCACCACCGCAGGAATCGCTGCGATGGTGATGGCCAACGGGTTCACGACTTCGCTGACGAACCGGAACCGGTTCGTGAGTACCGCCACCACGAATCCGAACACAGAACCCAGTACGAGACCGACGAGCGCGTTCATCCCGGTGACCAACGATGCCCTCCACACGAGATCGAAGTCGTCGATGAACGACGCCAAGATGTCGGTGGGGCGTGGAATGACATAGGGCTGCACATCGCTGACGATGATCCAGGTCTGCCAGGCAGCCAGAAACAGCACGCCGAGCACCAGGGGCGGCAGCACCGCGACCACCATGGAACGAAGGCGGCCCGAGGAAAGCGACACGGAACTCACCGGTCCTCGATGCCCCTTGCGGCGTCGGCCATCTCGATACCGCGGAGCGCTTCGCGCACCTCGGTGACTCGGGCGAAGAACTCTCCAGCCTCGCGGGTGAGTTCGGTGCGACCGCGGCCGAGGCCGACGTTCACGATCTCGGTGATGCGACCGGGTCGGGGCGACATGACCACCACGCGATCAGCCAGGTACACGGCCTCGGGGATGGAGTGCGTCACGAAGATCACCGTGGTGCCGGCTGCTGCGCAGATACGCAGCAGTTCGGCCTGCATGTGCTCGCGGGTCATCTCATCGAGGGCGCCGAACGGTTCGTCCATCAGCAGCAACTTCGGATGCGACGCCAGCGCGCGGGCGATGGCGACGCGCTGCTGCATGCCACCGGACAACTGCCACGGCATGTGCTGCGCGAACTCGGGCAGCTTCACCAGCTCGAGCATCTCCTTGGCACGCTCGCGACGCTTGGCTTTGTCCCAGCCCTTCAGTTCCAACGGCAGCTCGATGTTGCGTTCCACCGAACGCCATTCGAAAAGGCCGCTCTGTTGGAACGCCATGCCGTAGTCCTGGTCGACGCGGGCCTGATGCGCGGACTTGCCATTGATCGTCACCGCGCCGCTGGTGGGCTCGAGCAGATCGGCCACCAGACGCAACAGCGTGCTCTTACCGCAGCCCGAAGGACCGATCAGTGAGATGAACTCGCCCGGTTGCACCTCCAGGTCGATGTCGACGAGGGCGTCAACCTGGTTCGGTTGACCATGGTTGAAGATCTTGTTGAGGCCGGTCACGACGACGGCGGGTTGCGACGGTGAGGTCATCGGAGTCTCCATCAGAGCGCCTCGGGTGGGCGGTTACGCATGAGCAGTCGGTCGATGCCGAGCACCACGGCGGCCATCACGAGACCAAGGGCGGCGGCACCGAATACTGCGGTGTAGAGCTTGGGCGGGTCGGAGGTGGCCTCCTGCCCGTACGACAGGATCAGGCGGCCCACACCGAAGCGCACGCCCAGCGAGATCTCCGACACGGTCACACCGACGACGGCTGCAGCGCCGGCCAGACGCAACGCCGGAGCGAGGTAGGGCACCGCATTGGGAAAGCGCAGCTTCCACAACGTCTTCCACCAGCCGGCAGCGTACGAGTCCATCAGTTCGAGCGGCGCTGCGGGCGTATCGCGCAGACCGCGCAGGGTGCCCATCGCCACGGGGAAGAACGCGAGGAAGATGCCCAGCAGCACCGCCGCCAGCCATGTCTCGCCTGCGAGGTCGCGACTTTGGTACGCCATCAGCGAAAAGATCAGCGGAGCCAACACGATGATGGGCACGGTCTGGCTGATGACCAGGTACGGCATGACTGCCCGCTCGAAGGTGCGGAAGCGGGCCATCAACACGGCGAGTCCGATGCCGAGCAGTGAACCGATGGCGAAGGCCGCCAATGAGCAGCGGAATGAGTACCAGGCCGCCCGCAACACCACCACGAAGATGGTCTCGGTGCCACCGCGGATCTCCGGGTCGGAGTATCGGGCAAGCATGTCCCAGATGTGGGGCATTGCGCGGTCGTTGGTGCTGGCCAGGATGCGCATTCCGAAGATCTCGCCACCGGCCTTTGGGCCGACTGCCTTATAGCCCTCCCATGCCAGTGCCACGAGCACGAACGCGAGAACGAACATCGCAATTCGGCGGCCGCGGCCCGACCGCTTCGCCACGACGGGATCGCTCACGCGACCCCGCTCACCCGACGGCTCACGACTTCGCCCTCACGTGGTCGGCGATGACGGGAAGGACCTTCTCGCCGTACTCAGCCAACGTGTGGTCCTTGGAGTCGTGCTGCAGGTAGATCGAGAACTGATCCACGCCGAGATCTTTCAGCTGACGCATGCGCTCGATGTGGGTCTCCACCGGGCCGACGATGCAGAAGCGATCCACGATCTCATCGGGCACGAACGTGGTGTGCGAGTTCCCTGCCTGGCCGTGCTCGTTGTAGTCGTAACCCTGGCGCCCCTTGATGTACTCGGTGAGCGCAGCGGGCACGGCGTCGGTGTCGCTGCCGTAGCGAGCCACGATGTCGGCCACGTGGTTGCCCACCATGCCACCGAACCAGCGGCATTGCTCGCGGCCGTGAGCAAGACCTTCGGGCGTGCCATCGGTGACGTACGCCGGAGCAGCAATGCAGATCTTCACGTCGTCTGGGTTCCGGCCTGCTGCCTCAGCAGCCGATCGAACGGCGCCGATGGTCCACTCGGCGATGCTGAGGTCGGCGAGCTGCAGGATGAAGCCGTCGCCCACTTCTCCGGTGAGCGCCAGCGCCTTGGGGCCATAGGCGGCAACCCACACCTCGAGTTCACTCTTGCCAGCCCAGGGGAAACGAATCTCTGCGCCCTTGTAATCCACGCCGCGGCCGTTGCCGAGTTCGCGAATCACGTGGATGCTCTCGCGGAGTGTGGCCAGCGTGGTGGGCGCGCCGTTCGTGAGACGCACCGCAGAGTCGCCGCGGCCGATACCGCACACGGTGCGGTTGCCGTACATCTCGTTCAGCGTTGCGTAGGTGCTGGCCGTGACCGTCCAGTCGCGGGTAGCCGGGTTGGTCACCATCGGGCCCACGATCACGTTGCGGGTCTCGGCCAGGATCTGACTGAAGATGACGTATGGCTCCTGCCACAGGATGTGGCTGTCGAACGCCCACACGTACGTGAACCCGTACTGCTCGGCGCGCCGAGCCAGATCGATCACACGCGCCGATGGTGGCGTGGTCTGTAGAACGACTCCGAACTCCACGTTCTCATTCTCCCCTGTCGAAAGTAGGCGGTGGCGACTTCGCCGTGAACGCCCTGTTACGTACTGATCCGGGGAGGGTCGACGCTGACCCTCCCCGAACGGTTGTGCAATGAACCGCCCTCAGCGGTTCTGCGGGAACCCGAGATCCACCTTGCTGGTGCGCGGGTCGGGCCAACGACTGGTGACCACCTTGCTGCGCGTGTAGAAGTTGATGCCCTCGGGGCCGTACATGTGGGTGTCGCCGAAGAGACTGGCCTTCCAGCCACCGAAGCTGTAGTAGCTCACCGGCACCGGGATGGGCACGTTGATGCCCACCATGCCCACCTGCACGTCGAACTGGAACTGACGAGCTGCGCCACCGTCGCGGGTGAAGATGGCCGTGCCGTTGCCGAACTGGTTGGCGTTGATGAGCGCCAAGCCATCGTCGTAGCCCTTGATGCGGGTGACGGTGAGCACCGGCCCGAAGATCTCGTCGTCGTAGCAACGCATGCCCGGCGTGGCGTGGTCGATGAGGCTCGGCTTCAGGAAGAAGCCGCCTGCGGGCACGTCCTGCGTGCCGTCAACCACGAGCGTGGCGCCTTCGGCGACGGCGCCCTCCACGTAGCTCCTCACCTTGTCGCGGTGTTCGCCGGTGATGAGCGGGCCCATCTCGTTGCCCTCTTCGCTGGCCGGACCCACCTTGATGGCGGGAATGCGGTCCTCGATCTTGCCCACGAGGTCGTCGGCGATGGCCTCGCTCGCCAGCACCACCGAGATGGCCATGCAACGCTCGCCGGCCGAGCCATACGCGGCGCTGACCACTGCGTCGGCAGCCATGTCGAGGTCGGCATCGGCGAGCACCAGCATGTGGTTCTTCGCGCCGCCGAGGGCCTGCACGCGCTTGCCGTTCTTGGTGCCGGTCTCGTAGATGTATTTGGCGATCGGGGTGGAACCCACGAAGCTGATCGCCTGGATGTCGGGGTGATCGAGCAGACGATCCACGGCCACCTTGTCGCCGTGCACCACGTTGAAGGTGCCGTCCGGAAGGCCGGCCTGCTTCAGCAGTTCGGCGATGAACATGCTGGCCGAGGGGTCCTTCTCGCTGGGCTTGAGGATGAACGTGTTGCCACACGCCAGCGCATTGGCGAACATCCACATCGGCACCATGCCGGGGAAGTTGAAGGGTGTGATGCCGGCAACCACACCGAGCGGCTGCTTGATGCTGTAGACGTCGACGCCGCTGGATGCCTGCTCGCTGTAGCCACCCTTGAGCAGGTTCGGGATACCCGTCGCGTACTCGATGTTCTCCAGGCCACGAGCCACCTCGCCGAGAGCGTCGCCGAGCACCTTGCCGTGCTCCTTGCTGATCAGCGATGCGATCTCCTTGCGGTTCGCATCCACCAACTCGCGCATGTGGAACATCACCTCGGCGCGACGCGACAGGTTCGTGGAGCGCCATGCCGGGAAGGCAGCCTTCGCCACCGCGATGGCCTGATCCACTTCCTCGATGGAGGCGAAGTCGACCGATGCCTGCTGCTCACCCGTAGCCGGATCGAACACCACCCCCGACCGCCCCGAGTTACCCGCAACAACCCGCCCATCAATCCAGTGCGAAATGCGTTCCATTGTGTTCATCCTTTGATTTTCAGAAAGTGTTGTGTTTGCGACTTCAAGTGAGGGCCGAAGCGGCAAGCGTCAGACCAGGTATTGCGACAGGCCGCGCTTCACGTACTGCCCATGACCCTTCCGGCCCTTGAACGTGTCGTCCTCCACCACCACACTGCCGCGCGACAGGACGGTGTCGACCTTGCCATCGATCACCCAGCCTTCCCACGCGCTGTGGTCCATGTTCATGTGGTGCTTGTCGTTGATGCCGATCTTGGTCTTCTGGTTCGGGTCCCACACCACCACGTCGGCATCGGCACCGGGGGCGATGATGCCCTTCTTCGGATACAGACCGAACATGCGAGCCGGCGTGGTGCAGCAGGTCTCCACCCAACGCTCAAGCGTGATCTCACCGTTCACCACACCCTGGTACAACAGTTCCATGCGGTGCTCGACGCCACCGATGCCATTGGGGATGGCGGCGAAGTTGCCGAGGCCCAGTTCCTTCTGATCCTTCATGCAGAACGGGCAGTGGTCGGTGCTGACGATGGCGAGCTCGTTCATGCGCAGGCCCTTCCACAGGTCGCCCTGATGGCCGTGGCCCATCTGACCGACGTAGTGCGGGTCGTGGTCCTTGCTGCGCACCGGCGTGCTGCACACCCACTTGGCGCCTTCGAAACCGGGCTGGCCCAGCGTCTCTTCCAGCGTGAGGTACAGGTACTGCGGGCAGGTCTCGGCGAACACATTGCGGCCATGGTGGCGGGCGGCGGCGACCTCGTTGAGGGCATCGCCGGCACTCATGTGCACGATGTACAGCGGCACGTTGCCGGCCACGTGGCTCAGCACGATGGCGCGGTGCGTGGCCTCGGCTTCCAGCGGCGAGGGGCGGGTGTAGCTGTGGAACTTCGGGTCGGTATCGCCACGGGCGAGCGCTTGCTGCACCAGCACGTCGATGGCGATGCCGTTCTCGGCGTGCATCATCACCATCGCCCCACACTCGGCTGCGGTCTGCATGGCACGAAGAATCTGACCATCGTCGCTGTAGAACACGCCGGGGTACGCCATGAACAGCTTGAAGCTGCTGATGCCCTCGTGTTCCACGAGGTACTTCATGTCCTTCAGCGACTGGTCGTCGACGCCGCCGATGATCTGGTGGAACGCGTAGTCGATGGAGCAGTTGCCCTCGGCCTTGCGATGCCATTCAGCGAGGCCGTCGTGCACGTTCTCGCCGTAGCGCTGCACTGCCATGTCGATGATGGTGGTGGTGCCACCCCACGCAGCAGCGTTGCTACCGGTCTCGAAGGTGTCGCTGGCAAACGTGCCACCGAAGGGCAACTCCATGTGCGTGTGCACATCAATGCCACCGGGGATGACGTACTTTCCCGCAGCGTCGATGACCTTGGTGATGCCTTCTTCGGTGAAGTAGCCGGGCGCACCAACGGCGGTGATGGTGCCATCGGTGATGAGGACGTCCTGTGCGATGGTGCCCGTTGTGGACACGACGAGGCCGTTCTTGATGAGCGTCGTGGTCATGTGATTCCCCCTTGTGTGCAGCGGTTGGATCAGCGGGCGACGAGTTCGTCGTACGCGTCGGGACGGCGATCACGGTAGAACGCCCAGCGGTCGCGGACGGCGCGGATCTTGTCGATGTCGAGATCGCGGACGATCAGTTCGGGCTGGTGCGGGTCGCCCACCTCGCCGACGAACTTGCCTTCCGGGTCGACGAAGTAGCTCTGGCCGTAGAAGTCGTTGTCGCCCAGGTCTTCAATACCCACCCGGTTGATGGCACCCACGTAGTAGATGTTGGCCACGGCGGACGCCGGCTGCTCGAGGCGCCACAGGTACTCGCTGAGGCCGCGGCTGGTGGCCGACGGATTGAACACGATTTCGGCGCCGTTCAGGCCGAGCGCACGCCAGCCTTCGGGGAAGTGGCGGTCGTAGCAGATGTACACGCCGACCTTGCCGACCGCCGTGTCGAACACGGGGTACCCGCCGGTGCCGGGGGTGAAGTAGTACTTCTCCCAGAAGCCATTCGTCTGCGGGATGTGCTGCTTGCGGTACTTGCCGAGGTAACGGCCATCGGCGTCGATAACGGCGGCAGTGTTGTAGTACAGACCCGGCTGCACGATCTCGTACATCGGCAGCACCAGCACCATGCCGGTCTCCTTCGCGAGCGCCTGGAATCGCTGGGTGGTGGGACCATCGGGGATGTACTCCGTGTACTTGTAGTACTCGGCGTCCTGCACCTGACAGAAGTAGGGACCGTAGAAGAGTTCCTGGAAGCACATCACCTGCGCACCCTGGGCCTTCGCGTCGTGCACCGCCTGCTCGTGCTTGTCGAGCATGGCTTCTTTGGTACCGGGCCAGTCCGTCTGCAGCAGTGCTGCCCTCACGATGTTTGCCATCCGCGGGACTCTAATGTGACACGAGAGGGCAGACAATAGTTGTATTGTTACCGCACAATGAACCTGCCGTTCGCTCCTTCGCCCGTCGACACCATCGCCGACGGCATCACCGATCGCACCGCGCGTGGCATCGCTGCCGCCGTCGGCCGCATGATCACCGACGGCACGTTGGCAATCGGAGACCGCCTCCCGACGGTCCGCGATCTTGCTGCTGTTCTGGGGGTGTCGCCCACCACCGTCAGCGAAGCGTGGCAGAGCCTCGCCGCCGTCGGCGCCATCGATGCCAGGGGCCGCCAAGGCACGTTCGTTCGCCAGCCCACCGGGCCATCCACGCCACGCCGATACCGCCGTGTCACCGAAGGCCCCGGACACTTCGCGCTGGATCTCAGCACCGGCACCCCCGACCCGGCGCTGCTCCCCGACCTAGGGCCGGTCATCGCCAGAGTGAGTCGACAGTCGCTCACATCCAGCTATCTCGACCATCCAGTGCTGCCCGAACTGGAAGCTCACCTCCGCTCCGACTGGCCATTCCCGCCTGAGGAACTCACCGTGGTCGATGGCGCGATGGACGCGCTGGATCGCGTGGCGTCCATGGTCGTTCGCCTCGGCGATCGCGTCGTGGTGGAGCAGCCCGCATTTCCGCCACTGCTCGACCTACTCGACCTGCTCGGAGCCGACGTCATCGGCGTGCCACTCGACCATGAAGGAATGCGCGTCGCCGAGCTGTCCGCTGCCGTGGCCCTCGGGGTGCGGGCCGTGTTCCTGCAGCCACGCGCCCAGAACCCCACCGGCGTCACTTACACGGAGCGGCGGGCGAAACAGCTCGCAGCTGCGCTGGCCAAGAGCGACGCCATCATCGTGGAGGACGACCACTCCGGCGACATCGCCAGCGGCTCGCTCGTGAGCCTGGGTGCGTACCTTCCGCATCGCACGGTGCACATCCGCAGCTACTCCAAGAGTCACGGACCCGACCTTCGCCTCGCCGCCGTAGGCGGGGCACGCGACGTAGTGAGCGGCGCCATCAACCGCCGACTGCTCGGCCCCGGCTGGAGCAGTCGAATCCTGCAAGCCGTGCTACTCGAGATGCTCGACCACGCTCCCACTATCCAGGCTGTCGCCACTGCTCGCTCCGAGTACGCCCGCCGGCGCAGTGCCGTCACCGCCGTGCTGGATGCGGAAGGGGTGGTCTACACGGGCACCGATGGCATCAACCTCTGGATGCAGGTGGCCGACGAACGCTCAGCGCTCATCACCCTGGCGGCGCAAGGCATCGGTGCGGCACCCGGCGAGCCGTTCATGGTGCAGCCCGACGTTGCTTCGCTGCGCGTCACCGTTGGCCTCATTCCGAGCAACCTCGAACGTATCGCCAAGGTGCTCGCCGATGCCGCCGGCACGGTGCCCACCCGCGCCGGCCAGCGCTGACTCTCGAGGCAACGAACTCAGCGCAGCAGCTCCTGCGCCAGTGGGCACTCTGCCGCCAGTTGCACACCCGCAGCCTCGCTTACGCCGCGCTCGGTGGCCAGGTATGTGGCGAGAGCGAACGGCACTACATCGGCCTCGGCATCCCACGGCACACGCACATCGCTCACCCGGCCAACCAGCGACGCGAAACCCGCATCCGGCAACACACGGCCGCGACCGACGACCGCCCAGACCGGAACATCGCTGCAGTAGGCCACCGATGCAGCGGCCCGTGAGCCGGGCGCAGCAAGGAACTCACCGGCGCCTGCAGCGGTGGCCTCGACCAGTACCAGGTCGGCCGCCAACACCGCGGCGCCGATGCGCGACGGCTCCACGATCTCGGCCACGACGTCGTTTCGTTCCAGTCGACGCACGAATGCCGCGCCCTGATCGTCGGCATCCACGGTGAGCACCGTGAGATCGCCACGATCGATGCAGGCCTCACCGGCCAGATCCGGCCAGCCCACCACCAGCACCGTTGCGTTCTCGGGTAGCGCATCCGCCAGCAGCGTGGGGGTGGGATCCATCTCCAGTTCGTGCGCCAACGTTCGGGCAGTGTCGGCCGGATCAGCGGCCGTGAGGATGTGGGCGCACAACCACCACAGAGGACCCGAGGTGGGATGTCGCTCGACGATGCGGCGGCAGCTCACCACCAGGCCCGCAGGGTCCATCCGCAGCGCGCGCAATGCCGAAGCGGTCTCGCCCACCAGCACGCGCTGGTCCGCGCCGCTCGATCGGGCCAGGTATCGGAGGCGCTCGATCGGATGCACCTCCGGAACCTACCCGAGCCCACCCGTTCTGGCGAGATGGGCCGGAGGCTCGCCGCTGCGCTACCGTTCTCCACCGTGGCAAGCACCGTCGCTCTCGATCTGAACCTCACCTCGCTCTCCGGGGAGACCCGGCAATTGCACGAGTGGCTCACCATGTTCCATCTTGCGAGCGTGGTCATCGACCCGTTCACCAACGAGAGTTCGTGGGTGCTCGACACCGCAGCACGGGTGCTTGACGCGTTTCGTGGCGCCGACGTACGGGTGAACTTCATCGCCACCTGCACCCCCGACGAAGCCAAGCAGTTCCTCGGGCCGCTCGCCGATCAGTTCATGGTGTTCTGCGATGCCGATCGCTTGTTCGTTCGTGGGCTGGGCCTCAGCACGCTGCCGGCATTCGTCTTCATTCAGGGCAGCGGCAACGTTGCTGCCGCCGAGGGTTGGAACGCTGCCGAGTGGCGCACCGTGGCCAAGCACATCGCAGAGATCACGTCGTGGCAAGCCCCGGTTCTTCCTGCCCCCGGCGATCCTTCGCCCTTCCACGGCACGCCCGCCCAGGGCTGAGTTCGTCGCCGTGGCCTTCGAGCCGCCGGATCTGCCGGTCCTCGAAGCACTCCCCGCAGTCAGCGACGCGCTCCGCAACGGGGTGTCGGCCATCCTCGTGGCGCCTCCCGGAGCTGGCAAGACCACGCTCGCGCCGCTGATGCTGGTCGACGAACCGTGGTTGGTCGGCAAACGCATCGTGATGCTCGAACCTCGACGACTCGCCACGCGAGCTGCCGCCCAACGGATGGCCTCGCTGCTGGGCGAACGGGTGGGCGACACCGTGGGCTACCAGACGCGCGACGAACGGCACATCGGCCCGGGCACTCGGATCGAAGTGGTCACCGAGGGGGTGCTCACGCGTCGACTCCAGCACGACCCCACGCTCGACAGCTACGGACTCGTCATCTTCGATGAGATCCACGAACGCAATTTGCCCACAGACCTTGGGCTGGCACTGGCACTGGACGCTCGGTCCACCGTCCGACCCGACCTCCGACTGCTGGCCATGTCGGCAACCCCCGATACGAAGGGGTTGCTCTCCGTGCTCGGCGCCGACACACCCGTGGCGCACAGCGACGGCCGGATGCACCCGGTAGACATCGTGTGGGCGCCGATGGGCAAGCAGGACCGCGTGGTGGAAGCCATGGTTGCTCTCGTCGGCCGCGCTGTGCGCGAGCAGACCGGCGACGTGCTCGTGTTCCTGCCCGGCATCGGCGAGATCCGCCGAGTGCAGGGTCAGTTGGAGACCGCGCTGCCACCGCACGTGGATGTGTATCCGTTGGCTGGCGCCCTGTCACTCGCCGAACAGGACCACGCGCTGCAACCATCGCCGCCCGGTCGCCGACGTGTGGTGCTGAGTACCGATATCGCCGAGTCGTCACTCACCGTCGACGGCGTGCGCGTGGTGGTGGATGCCGGTCTGGCTCGCGTGCCGCGATTCGATCAACGCACCGGCATGACCCGACTCACCACCGTCAGCACCAGCCGCGCATCGGCAGACCAGCGCGCTGGTCGCGCCGGACGAACCGAACCGGGTGCCGCCTATCGCCTCTGGAGCAAACTCGAACACAGCACTCGACGTGCGCATCTCGAGGCGGAGATCACACAGGTCGATCTCAGTGGGCTGGCGCTGGAGTTGGCCGTGTGGGGCACCGCCGTCGATGCACTGCAGTGGGCCGATCGGCCACCGGCACGCACCCTGCAGCAGGGAGTTGAACTGCTGCAACGACTTGGCGCCATCACCGACGAAGGTCGGCCCACCGATCGAGGCAGGCGCATGCTCGCCCTTCCCCTGCACCCGCGCCTGGCTGGAATGGTCGACGCCGCCGGCGAACGAGACCGCGGATTGGCCTGCATCGTGGCAGCACTACTCGACGAGCGCGACGTGTTCCGCGGCCGACCCGACGACCTGCCCGCCGATCTGTCGCTGCGCGTCGCTGTGGTGTGCGGCCAACGGCATCACGAGGGCGCCGACCGCCGCGATGTGTCCCGAGTGCGCGACAGAGCGATCGACCTGGCTCGCCGCGCCGGCATCCGCCTCGACCTCGACGCCGTGAACCCCGACCATTGCGGGTCGGTGTTGGCCCACGCGTACCCCGACCGCATCGCAGTGCGACGTAGCCAGCCGGGCCAGTTCCAGATGCGCAGCGGTTCGAGCGCATGGACCCCACCTAACGATCCACTCGCCAACGAGCGGTTCGTGGTGGCCGCCGATCTCGACGGCAAGCGCGACAACGCACGCATCCGCATCGGAGCGGCGCTCGACACGAACGAACTCATCGAAGCACTGGCCGATCAGATCGAGCAGCGCATCTCACTGGTCTGGGACAAGCAGCGCGACGACCTCGTAGAGCGCGTGGAGACCCGACTCGGCGGCATGCTGCTGGAGGAACGCACCTACACGCCGCCGCCGGGCGCGGCCACGGTCGCCGCGCTGCTCGACAGGGTGCGCACCTCCCGACTCGCTGCCCTGCAGTGGCCCGACCGCACTACCGCGCTGCGCCACCGTGTGGCCTTTCTCCGTCGCGAGTTCGGCGATGCGTGGCCCGACTGGAGCGACAAGGCGCTGCTCGCATCGCTCGATGACTGGTTGGCACCGTTCCTGCAGCACGCCACCTGCGCTGCCGACCTGGCTCGCCTCGACACCGAGATGTTGCTCACCGCCACCTTCGACTGGGACACCAGTAGTCGCCTCGCCGCTTTGGCCCCCACGTCGTTCGACACTCCATCCGGACGCACCGCCCGAATCGACTACGAGCGCGACGTGCCCACCGCCAGCGTGCGTGTGCAAGACCTGTTCGGTATGAAGACACATCCGTCGGTCGGCGACGGCCGAGTGGCAGTCGCGCTGGAGTTGCTGTCGCCCGCCGATCGACCGGTGCAGATCACCCGCGATCTGCCCGGGTTCTGGGCCGGCACCTGGGCCGATGTCCGCAAGGACATGGCTGGCCGCTACCCGAAGCACCAATGGCCCGCCGACCCCGCCAACGCCACCCCCAAACGCCTCAAGTAACCCCCTCCCCCGCCCCCACCTCAAACCCCCAGCCCCCAGCCCCCAGCCCCCAGCCCCCCACAAAACTTCGTTCTTGTCGCGGGCCGACCACCACCGCTGGAGAAAAACCCGCGACAAGTCCGAGGTTTTCTTGCCGAATGGGGCGGGTCGTTGTGCCCAGTCGGGGTGATGATTGGCGAACTGGACTTGATCGAACGGGCGATGGCGAACCATCACCTCTTGACGTCGACGGCGCTGCACGAACTCAGCATGAACCCCGGCCGTTGGGAGCGACTGGTGGACAAGGGACTGTGGATTCAGGTGACTCCCGGGCACTTCCGCCACGCCGCCACGCCGCTCACCTTTCCGATGATGGTGCGGGCCGGCGCCGGATGGCTCGGCCGACGCGGGGCGCTCTTCGGCACGACGGCGTTGTGGTGGCTCGGCGTCGATGTGCCAGAGCCAACCCACGCCGACTTCCTCGTTCCGCGCAGCAGTCGATCCATTCCGAATTGGATGACCATCCACACGTCGAAGATGTGGAGCGCCAGGAACTTCGTCTGGCACGAGGGTGTCCGCACGACCACTGCCGGGCGGGCCATCATCGATCACGCCTCCACGATGCCCAGTGCCCGAAGTCTCGAGAATGCCATCGACAGCGCCATCAGCATTCGACGCACCGCCATGCCGCGGCTGTCGGCAGAACTGGCGCGCGTGAGCCGGCGGGGCCGGCCTGGCGTACGGCTCATGCGCGAACTCCTCATCGACTCGGGCGGCGAGTCGCCACTCGAGCGCCGCTTCCTCCAACTGTTGCGACAGCACGGACTCCCGAGGCCCACGTGCCAGGTGGTGTTCCACTCCTCCGGCAAGTTCGTCGCCCGCGTCGACTTCGCCTTCGGCCGATTGGTCGTGGAGGTGATGGGGCGCCTCGGCCACGTGAGCGATCGCGACCGCCAACGCGACACTCGCCGCCGCAATGCGCTCACCCGGGAGGGACTCGAGGTGGTGGAGTTCACCACCGCCGACGTGATCGACGACCCCGCCTACATCGTGCGCACCCTCGCCGAGCGCGGACTTGTCGCGGGTTCTTCCCCATCGTTGGCGGTCGGGCCGCGACAAGAACGAAGTTGTTGAGGGATCAGGGGTGGGATGGGGCTCCTGGGGCGGGGCCTGGGGCGGGGGCGGGGCTCCTGGGGCGGGGCTCCTGGCGGGCGGGGCTTGGGGGTGGGGCGGGCGTAGGCTTTTCACATGGCTGCATCACTCGAGTTCGAGTTCACCGAACTGTTTCCGCTGGCTCACGACGACACTCCGTTCCGACTGGTCACCACCGATGGCGTGCGCACCGTCGAGACCCCGCTCGGCCCGGTCGTTCAGGTGGATCCATCGGCCATCACGCGCCTCACGCAAGAGGCCATGCGCGACATCGCCCACTTCCTGCGCCCCGGCCATCTGCACCAACTGAGCAACATTCTCGAAGACCCCGAGGCCTCCGACAACGACCGTTTCGTGGCGCTCGACCTGCTGAAGAACGCAGCCATCTCGGCAGGCGGTGTGCTGCCCATGTGCCAGGACACCGGCACCGCCATCGTGAAGGGCAAGAAGGGCCAACAGATCTGGACCGGCGGTGGCGACGAGGAAGCCATCGCCCGAGGCGTGTTCAACACCTACCAGACCAGCAACCTGCGCTACAGCCAGATGGCTGCGTTGAACATGTACGACGAGGTGAACACCGGCAACAACCTGCCGGCGGAGATCAAGATCAGCGCCATCGACGGCGACGAATACAAGTTCCTGTTCATGGCCAAGGGCGGCGGCAGCGCCAACAAGAGCTACCTGTTCCAGGAGACCAAGGCCCTGCTGAACGAGAAGACGCTGCTGCCCTGGCTGTTCGAGAAGATGAAGACGCTCGGAACCGCAGCCTGCCCGCCCTATCACCTCGCCGTGGTCATCGGCGGCACGAGTGCCGAGCTGGCCGTGGAGACTGCGAAGCTCGCCAGCGCGCGCTACCTCGACGGTCTGCCCACCGAAGGCAGCAAGCTCGGGCACGCGTTCCGCGACATCTCGCTCGAGCAGAAGGTGCTGAAGCTCAGCCAGGAGACCGGCATCGGAGCGCAGTTCGGCGGCAAGTACTTCTGCCACGATGTGCGGGTCATCCGCTTGCCTCGCCACGGCGCGAGCTGCCCGGTGGCCATGGCGGTCAGCTGCAGCGCCGACCGACAGGCGCTCGGCAAGATCACCAAGGACGGCGTGTTCCTCGAGCAACTCGAAACCGACCCGGCTCGCTTCCTTCCCGATGTGACGCACGACGATCTCGCCGACGCGCAGGTGGTGCACATCGACCTGAACCGTCCGATGGCCGACATTCGCGCCGAGCTGAGCAAGTACCCGGTGAAGACCCGCGTGATGCTCACCGGGCCCATGGTGGTGGCCCGCGACATCGCCCACGCCAAGATCAAGGAACGCCTCGACAACGGCGAGCCGATGCCGCAGTACCTGCAGGACTACTGCGTGTACTACGCCGGTCCGGCCAAGACCCCCGAGGGTATGGCCAGTGGTTCGTTCGGCCCCACCACGGCAGGCCGCATGGACAGCTACGTGAACGAGTTCCAGGCAGCGGGCGGCAGCTTCGTGATGCTGGCCAAAGGCAACCGCAGCAAGCAGGTCACCGATGCCTGCAAAACGCACGGAGGCTTCTACCTCGGCAGCATCGGCGGGCCCGCTGCACGGCTCGCACAGGACTGCATCACCAAGGTGGAAGTGCTGGAGATGCCCGAGTTGGGCATGGAGGCCGTGTGGAAGATCGAAGTGCAGGACTTCCCGGCGTTCATCGTGGTCGACGACAAGGGCAACGACTTCTTCGATCTGGTGAACAAGCCGTACGGCGGCACACCGGTGAACATCAAGTGAGCTGACTAGAGCTCGCCGGCGAGCTCCCCAAGCCGCAACTCGCCCTCGCGGGTCTGGCCACCATGCTCCATGAACGCCGCCAACGCCACACGCGTGTCGGGGTGACCCAGCGTGCCGCTGAACGCATCGCCCTCCAGAAGGAGGTCGGCCTCCACGTCCTTCTCGGCGCGCAACACCGACGCCTTCGCCGCGGCCACGGCGTGGGGTGGGAAGCCGGCGATGCGCTCGGCGAGCCGATGCACGAACGGCCAGAGCTCGTCGGATGGCAGCGCCCGATTCACCCAGCCCCACCGCTCGGCCAACTCGGCCGACACGTCGTCGCAGCCGAGGATGACCTCCAAGGCCCGCGACCTGCCGATGAGCCGTGGCAGCCGAGCAGTGCCGCTGCCACCGGGCAGGATGCCAAGGGCAACCTCGGGCTGGTTGAACACGGCCCGGCCCAGCGCCGCAAAGCGCATGTCGCAGCTGAGTGCCAGTTCGCTGCCGCCGCCGCCGACGCGCCCTTCGATGACCGCGATGGTGGCCTTGGGCATGGTGCGAAACGCCTCGCACATCTGGTGAAAGGCGTTCAGCTCGGTGGCCGGCGGCGCATCGGTAGGCAGATGCTGGATGAGCGTCACGTCGAAGTGGGCGATGAAGAACTCGGGGTTCGCCGAGCGCAGTACCACCACCCGAACCTCTGGGTCGTCGCGCAGTTGCGCGGCCATCGCAGTCATCGCCCCGTACAGCGACAGGTCGAACAGGTTGATCGGCGGGTTGTCGATGGTGACGGTGCCTACACCGTTCACCACCTCGAGTGACAGTGGAGTGCTCACAGCCATTCGGCGAGGACGGCCTGGGTGCGGGCCACTTCCTCGGGGTTGCTGGTGAAGATGCCAGCGTTGAAGTCGGTGACACCGATGGACTGCAGTTCCTTCACCTGATCACGCACTTCGGCCTCGGTGCCCACGATGGCAAGGCCGCCGGGGCCATCCACGCCCTCGCGGTCCATCATGGTCTTGTAACTGGGCAGGGTGTCGTACACGGCGAACACCTGCGCTGCATTGGCGCGAGCGGCATCCACATCGTCGGTGACGGCGATGGGCAGCGCACACACGACGCGCGGTTCGGGGCGACCAGCGTCGGCTGCCGCCTGGCGCAGCGTGGGGATGGTGAGTTCGGCCAAGGTCTTCGGGCCGACGCACCACGTGCTCGTGCCATCGGCCAGTTGCCCGGTGACCCGCAGCATCTGCGGCCCAAGCGCCGCCACCACCACCGACGGACGGCTGCTGCCCACGGCGGCAAGGCCGCCCATCACGCGGTACTCCTCGCCCTGGAACGCCACCGGTTGTCCTTCCAGGAGCGGCATCAGCACCGAGAGGTACTCGCGAAGGTGACGCACGGGCTTGGCGTACGACAGGCCCCACATGCTCTCCACGACCACCTGATGCGACAGGCCGATGCCGAGGCAGAAGCCACCGTCGCCACGGCTGTTGATGGCGGCAACCGTGCTGAGCGCCTGCTGAGCCATCACCCACGGGTGTCGCGGGTAGGTGGGCACCACGGCGGTGCCAAGCTCGATGCCCGGGACCTCGCGACCCACGATCGCCAGGGCGGTCATGGCGTCGTGACCGAAGATCTGCGACGACCAGAACGTGGAGTAACCGGCATCCTTCGCGGCCTGGGCCTCGCTGATGATGTCGTCGATGGTGCCGCCATTGATGGCGTTGGACATGGAACCGATGCGCATAGAAATGGCACCGTACATCACGCCAGCGACACCAACTCCAGCCAACCCTCGTTGAAGTAGTCGACCTGACCGTCGGGCATGAGCAGCACCTTGGTGGGGGCCAGGCGCTCGACGAACTCGGTGTCGTGACTGACGAAGATGATGCTGCCCTTCCAGTCGCACAGTGCATCGGCGACGGATTCGCGGCTGGGCGGGTCGAGGTTGTTGGTGGGCTCGTCGAGCAACAGCAAGTTGTTGCGCCCCACCATCAGCATCGCCAAGGCCAACTTGGTCTTCTCGCCGCCCGACAACGTGCCGCTCCGCTGGTGCACCTTGTCGCCGCTCAGGCCCATCATGCCGAGCAGCGCGCGCAGTTGGGTCTCGGTGTAGATCAGGCCCGGCGGCACCTCGGCGCGCAGGTTGTCGAGCAGGCTCTGGTCGGTGCGCAGGTTGTCGTGCTCCTGGGCGTAGTAACCCATCTGCACCTGATGGCCGAAGCGGAAGTCGCCGAGGTTCGCGGTGGTCTCACCAGCAAGAATGCGCAGGAGACTGGTCTTTCCCGCGCCGTTGAGGCCGAGCACCAGCATGCGCTCGCCGCGCCCAAGGTCGAAGTGCACGTCTTCGAATACCGGTGGGCCGCCGTAGGCCTTCGACAGGTGCTCGGCCGTGATGACGGTGGCACCGCACGCCGGCGGGTCGGGAAACTTCACGCGCAACGACCGATCGCCAGGACCGGCCTCCACCCGCTGGCCCTCGAGCCGGGCGATCTGCTTCTCCTTGCTGTGGGCCATCGCCGCCTTGGTGGCCTTCGCACCGAAACGGTCCACCACAGCCTGCAGCCTGGCGATCTCCTTCGACTGCATCGCTGCCACCTTGGTGAGGCGCTCCTCGTCCTTCACGCGCGCAGCCTTGTACTGGCTGTAGGTGCCCTTGTACTCCACCACCTTGCCCAAGCTGTCTTCGTTGGGTCGGTCGAGGTGAATGACGCGCGTGATGGCCTCGTCGAGCAGGTCGAGGTCGTGGCTGATCACCAACAACGCGCCCCGGTACTTGCGCATGAAGTCGAGCAACCAACTCTTGGCGTCGACGTCGAGGTGGTTGGTGGGTTCGTCGAGCAACAGCAGATCGCTGCCGGCGAACAGGATGCGCGACAACTCCACCCGGCGTCGCTCGCCACCACTCAGCACGCCGATGGGCAACTCCATCCGGTCGGGCGACAGGCCCAGGCCGGCCATGATGCTGCGAGCTTCACTCTCAGCCGCATACCCGCCCGTGCTGGCGAACTCGTCCTGTGCCTTGCTGTAGCGCGCCACGTTGCGCTCATTGGGGTCGGCCTCCATGGCCACGCGCAGCTTCTCGATGCGGTCGAGTTGGTCGTCGATACCGCGACCGCTGAGCACGTGGGTGACAGCGGGACGCGTATCGGGCACGCCGTCGACGCGCGGGTCTTGCGACAGGTAGCCGAAACCACCCTTACGCAGCACCTTGCCGGCGGCAGGCTCGAGTTCACCGCCGAGGGTGCGGAAGGTGGTGGTCTTTCCGGCACCGTTGCGGCCCACCAGGCCCACCTTGTCCTTGGGCATGATGGTGAAGGAGACGTGCTCGACCAGCAGTCGACCGCCCACCTCCACCGAAAGTCCCTGCACCTGCAACATGATCGTTCAGCGTGTCGGGGGAATGCGCGCGTCGCAACGTGACGTCTACGATGACCCGCATGGAGGCAGCGTCGGTCGCACCCCCGCAGTGGCGCACTCGGAGCCTTCCGCTGCTGTGCGGCGGCGCGATGGCGGGCGCAGCCGTCGTCGTTGCGCTCAACGACCCGTCAGCTCCAAACAGCCGATTTCCCGGCTGCGCCTTCCACGCAGCCACAGGACTGTGGTGTCCAGGCTGCGGCCTCACGCGCGGATTCCACCAGTTGCTCACCGGACATCCGCTCTCGGCCATGAGCTACAACATCTTCGTTCCCGTGGTCCTGGTAGCCGTGGTGGCGTCGTGGTGGGGCTGGACACGCACCGCATGGGGGCGCTCCGAACGCGTCTGGCCCGCATGGACCCGCCAATGGATGGCCACCGGCATGGCCGTGAGCCTGATCGCCTACGGCGTGTTGCGCAACGTGCCGTGGGCGCCCCTGCGCACGCTGGCGCCCTGACCCCTCAGGGCGTTGCGGGTGGTGCGTTCGGCACCGTGGTCGGCGGCACCACCACGGAGCCGCCAGCGCCCGACACCAACGGCGCCGAGGTGGTGTCGGGCGCAGCAATGGTCGAGTCGATGATGGTTGGCGCCACCGAGTCGCCGACACCCGAACCAGTGTTGCTCACCGTGGTGTCGGAGGGGTTCGAGCCACCGTTGTGCTGCTGGGGAGCCGTGGTACCGGTGACGGGACCACTGGAATCGTCCTGGAAACTGGTGGATAGGCAATCGCCCGGCTTCTGAGGCGCGTCACCAAGTGCCAGCGCCACATTCGCGGCGAGTGCCGTTCGTCCGGAATTGGTGAGGTGCAATTGATCGCCGCCCGTCAGGCCCGGGTCGGCGGCAGTGGTGGCTGCCCAATCAACGACCGTCACGTTCGGGTACTTGGCGGCCAACTCGCGGATGACATCGTTCACCTCGACCCGTGATGGCTTGAACTCGGTGACGGTCAGCAGCACGACGGGATTCGGCGACAACCGCGTGACCATCCGTTCCAGGTCCCTGCGATAGGCGTCCTGCACCTCTCGATAGTTGTTACCCAACAGGATCACGCCGACGTCCCAACCAGCACTGAGACGATTGTCGAGCACCTTGTTGCCGAAGTCGACGAAACGACCGGTCTCGGCATCCACCTCGACCTGCCAACCTTGCGGAACGAGGGCCTTGCACATGTCGTTGGTGTACCGACGAGACGTGCTGGCGAGCACCGAATCGCCGATGAGGATCACCCTGTTGCCCACTGCCTGCGCGCCAACCTGCTGATCGGGCGGCACGCTGCTGCCGGTGTGCGACCCGCCGGGATCCGCGTTCTGGCCCTCGACCACACTGGACGGGAGCGCACCCACCTCGAGCGAAGGCGCGGTGCCGTCGGCGCTGGACGCCGCGCTGCCACACGCCGACACCAGTAACGCGGCGCACAGGAGGGGGGTTGCCCGGCGCAAGAACATCAGTCCCCTATTGGAACCGCGCCGGGCAACCGTTGCAAGTCAGGCGCGCTCGCGCAGTGCGTCGCGGATCTCGATGAGCAGATCCACCTCGGTGGGCGGCGCGTCGAGCGGCGGCTTCTGACGACGGAGACGGTTGTAGGCCCTGATGATCAGGAACAGCACGAGAGCGGTGATGAGCAGCGTCACGATGGACGTGAGCAGCTTTCCGAACTCCAAGTAGGTGCCATCTGCCACCACCGCGCCGGACGCGTCGGTCTTCGGCGTGTCATTGAGCTTCAACCGGAGCATGTCGTTGAACGACGGCTTGCCGAAAATGGCCGCGACGAGGTTCATCATGACGTCTTCGGTGAAGACCTTGATGACGGCTCCGACCGCTCCGGCGAGGATGACACCCACTGCCAGTTCGATCATGTTGCCGGTGATGACGAAGTCGCGGAACTCCTTCACAAATTTCTTCACTTGCCAGACCCTTTCGATGGAACAACGAGGAAGCCGACTACCGGGTGCCGGCCGATCACATCGCGTGATCCTTCCGAGCAGCCAGTAACGACGCACCTCTTATTAACATCCGCAACGTGACGCAGACATCACCGGAGACTGGCAGCGCAGGGGCGACCCACGACGACCGATCTGCAGCCGACTTGGTCGACGACCTCCTGCTCGATCGGATCGATGCGCTCCGGGTGCTCCGTGCCGACACGCCCGAGGAAAAGGGTGCGTTGCTCGAGGAGATCGCCGGCACCGGCAAGCCCGAGCAGGACATCATCTCGGAACTGTCCAAGTCGAGGCCGCTGTTCCGACCGGATCGGTTCATGGAGGCCCACCGACTCGCGATGCGCTCGCTCGAGGTGCTGGATCGCAACGGCAACGGCCCGTCCACATTCAAACGGCGTCTGGGGCCGCTCCGACCTGTGGCCACCTACGTGGTGGGCCTGATGACCCGCTACATCGTGAAGGGGTACCAGAACAGCACCATCGAGACCATCCGGCAGCTCTACGAGCGCCGCGAGGCGAATGCAAAGTGGGGCACACCCGAGCACTCGATGCTGCGTCAGGCGCGCATCGACAGCAGTCGGGTGGAGCCGGGCTACAAGGGAAACCCATTCGGCGTACCCACCTTCCTGGTCGGTGGCGCCGCCGTCTCCAGCCTCGCGTCGGGCCTCACGGCACTCTTCGACCTGGTGTTCCACAACGTGGTGGCCTTCATTGCCACCATCACAGTGCTGGGCTTTCTGTTCCTCTCGCTGGCATGGAGCGCGCTGTTCTCAGCGTCGGTCGCCCGCCGTCGCATTCGTCTCTCGACGCAACAACCGCTGAAGGCGCTGTGGGAAACCATCGGCGCATGCGGCGACCCGCCCGAAGACACGTCGTACAACTTCGCGGTCTACGCCATCGTGCTGCTCGTGGCCGCCGGGTTGCTGGTGCCTGCTGCCTTCGCGCTGCTGTTCGGCGGCCTTTTCAACTAGCCGCCATCCGCTAGCTCAGCGCGGCATCGGACTGTGCCAAGGCGTCGTCGCAGGCTGAAGGCTCCACAGCCTGCTCGGCGGCGAGCTCGGCCGCGGGCGACAGGCTGTCACCTGCCCGCCAGGCATCGAGGTACTGCATCGGCCAGATCTTCCCGCGGCGCACCTTCCACTCATTGCCCGGGCACGTCCACGAGAACCCCACGTGCGTGTGGCATGCGCTGTTGCGGGCGTCGCCCGTCTGGCCCATCGGACCGAGCGGCGTACCCGGGGCCACTGTTTGGCCAACAGCCACCAGCACCAACGCCAGATGCGCGAAGTAGTAGCGCACACCATCGGCGCCCAGCATCGACACGTACATGCCGCCGCGCGTGGAACCGGCGTTCACCTTCGAGTCCCATGGGTCGAACGACCGCACCTGCACCACCGTGCCGTCGGTGGGGGCCACGACCATGGCGCCACAACCGAACACGTCGATGGCGGGGTAGTCGTGATGGGTGGTGCCGTAGCTCACCTCGCGGCCCACGAACGGAAACGTGTACTCCGGCACCGGTGACGGAACCGACTTGGGCGTGTTGCTGGTGGAGGGTGCGTCGGGTGCGGGCATGATCGTCGTGGCAACCGCCGGCGCGCTCGTCGTCGTTGGAGTCGTGTCCAGGGGTGCCGTCGTCGGCTCCGTGCCGGTGCACGCCGACAACAACGCCAACGCCAACGTCATCGCCAACGTCAACGTCATCGCCAACGTCAACGCCATCGTCAACGCCAACGTCGGCGTCAGTGCCCGAGTTCGTCGAAGGAATCGACGTTGCGCAATTGCGGGAAGCTCACCCACCACACGCCGACGATAGCGATGGTGGCGATGCCGCCACCGATCACGGTGGCGGGCACACCGATGGCCTGCCCCACCAGACCGCTCTCGAAGGCACCGAGTTCGTTCGATGCGCCGATGAACACGTTCTCGACGGCCATCACACGACCACGCTTCTCGTCGGGTGTCACCAGCGGCACCAGCGAACTGCGGATAAACACGCTCACCATGTCGGCCGCAGCGAGCACCAGCAGGGCGGCGAATGCAACCCAGTACGTACTGGTGATTCCCAACACCACGGTGGCTGCCCCGAACACGGCCACCACCACCATCAGCAGTCGACCCACATGACGCTCGACAGGCCGAGCAGCCAGCCACAGCGCCATCAGTGCCGCACCGATGCCGGGGGCGGCGCGCAGCCAGCCATAGGCCACGTCGCCCACGCCCAACCGATCGGTAGCAATCGCGGGGAGAAGAGCAACTGCGCCTCCGAACAACACGGCGAAGAGGTCGAGCGAGATAGCCGCAAACAGGATGGGCGTGCGCCGGATGAACAACAGACCTTCGATGGCGCTCCGGAAGGTGGGCTTCTCGTCGGGGTTCGGCGGGTCGGGCTGGCGTTCGAACCGCAGCACACCGATGAAGTACATGGATCCAAAGATCAAGACGCTCGACGCGGCGTACGCCACCCATGGATCGATGGCGTATAAGAAGCCGGATAGTGCGGGGCCCACGATGGTGGCACCGGTCCAGGTGGCCGAGTACAGGGCAATCACCTTCGGCAGCCCGCCTTCGGGCGCCACCATCGGCGGCATGGTGCGCGTCGCGGGCGAGAGGAACGCCCGAGCGATGCCATACATGAACGCGATCACGAACAGCGGCCACACCTCGGTGGGGTCGCTGAGCGCGTAGATCAGCAACGCAATGGAGGTGGCCACCTCGCCGGCGATGGCGACCAGCGCGATCTTCTTGCGATCGAAACGGTCGGCGACCGTGCCCGTCACGAGCACCAGCAGGGCTGCCGGGAGGAACTCGCACAGACCGATCCAGCCGAGGTCGGCTGAACGCCCCGTGATGTCGTACGCCTGCTTGCCGAGCGCCGCCGCCTGCAGCGCGACACCGCAGAACAGCATCCCGTTGGCGATGAGCAGATTCCGAACGCTGCCGAAGTGGAGTACCTCTCGCGTGGTGAATGCGGGGGTCTCGGGGAGGGGCGCTGGATCGGTGGACTGCACAGGTCGGATCAACCTAGTCGGCAGGTGCTACACAACACCCATGACTTCACTTGCCGACGACACTCGCTGGCTCGATGCCACGGACCAGGCTGCGCTGGTGCGCAACGGAGAGGTGAGCGCACGCGAGCTCCTCGACGCCGCAATCGAGCGCATCGAACGAATCGACCCGGCGCTCGACGCGGTGAACATCCGCTGGTTCGAGCATGCGCGGTCGGTGGCCGACGGCCCTCTGCCCGACGGTCCGTTCCGCGGTGTGCCGTTCCTCTTGAAAGATCTCTGGTCGCACTTCGCCGGGCAGACCCTCAGCAACGGCAACCAGGCGCTGAAAGACGCAGCTCCCGTGTCGCCCACCGACACCACGCTCGTGGCGCGGTTCAAAGCTGCCGGCCTCGTGACCGCCGGCCGAACCAACAGCCCGGAGTTTGGCAGCCTGCCCACCACCGAACCCACTGCCTGGGCTCGCACCCGCAACCCGTGGAACACCGAGCACTCCCCCGGCGGATCCAGCGGCGGCTCCGCCGCTGCGGTCGCCAGCGGAATGGTGCCCATCGCCCATGCCAGCGACGGTGGCGGCAGCATCCGTATCCCGGCCTCGTGCTGCGGCCTGGTGGGCCTGAAGCCGTCGCAGGGCCGCATCACGCTCGGGCCGTTCCGCGACGAGAGCAACCTGGGTGTGGAACTCTGCGTCAGCCGCAGCCTTCGCGACACCGCAGCCCTGCTCGATGCCGTGCACGGCCCCGGCGTGGGCGACACCGTGATGGCGCCAGCGCCTGTCCGCCCGTATCTCGAAGAGCTCGGCGCCCCCACCGGGCGCCTGCGCATCGGGCTGTTGGACCATCATCCGTTCGGCGCGGCCATCCATCCTGAGTGCGCCGATGCAGCGCGCAACGCGGCCGCACTGCTGGAGTCCCTCGGCCACCACGTGGAGGCCGCCTTCCCACCCGCACTGGCGAACCCAGAGTTCGGCCGACGTTTCGGGGCAATGTGGAGCACGAACATGGCCGCGTCCATCGCTCGCATCGCTGCGCAGTTGGGCCGCGAGTTGTCCGACGACGAGGTACAACTCCATAACCGTGCCCAAGCACAGTTCGCTCGCAACGTCAGCGGCGTGGAGTACGCAATGGCGCTGGCCGCCAATGTTGAGTTCCGACGAGCGGTGCAACAGTGGTGGGCCGATGGCTGGGACCTGCTGGTCACGCCCACCTTGGCCGAGCCCCCCGCCCGCATCGGCGAGTTCGACGACCAACCGGACAGCCCCATGGCGCCCATGGTTCGCTCGGCGCAGTACGTGGCGTTCACACCGGCATTCAACGCCAGCGGTCAGCCGGCGATCAGCCTGCCGCTGCACACCACCGCCGACGGGCTTCCGGTGGGCGTGCAGTTGGTGGCCGCCTACGGACGCGAGGACGTGCTCTTCAGGGTTGCGTCGCAGATCGAACAGGCGCAGCCCTGGATCGACCGGCGGCCTGCGATCTGACCGGGTTCCGGGCTACTTGCCCAGCGCCGCTGATTCCGGCGGCACCGGCACACCCCAGCGCTCCATACCCTCTTCGACTCGCTTGATGACGGTTTCCAGCGCGGCGACACGCGCGTAGCGCTTCTGCTCGCCAGCGATGATGTCCCACGGTGCGAGCTTGTGGTTCGTGCGGGCAAACATCTCATCGGCGGCACGCTCGTACTCGCGGTTCTTCTCGCGGTTGCGCCAATCCTCGTCGGTGAGCTTCCAGTGCTTCAACGGATCGGCGGCTCGACTGTTGAAACGGGCGAGTTGTTCCTCGTCGCTGATGTGCATGTACATCTTCACAAGGATGTTGCTCTCCAGACACAGCGACTCCTCGAAATCGACGATGCTCTTGTAGGCACGACGCCATTCGTCGCGGCTGCAGAACCCCTCGATGCGCTCCACGAGCACCCGGCCGTACCAGCTGCGATCGAACACCGCCATGTGGCCGAGACCGGGCAGCTCCTTGTAGAACCGCCAGAGGAAGTGGTGGTCCTTCTCCTCTCGCGACGGAGCGCCGTAGCTGACCACGTTGTAGTGGCGGGGGTCGAGGTGATTCACCATCAGCTTGATGGCACCGCCCTTACCGGCTGCGTCGGGGCCCTCCATGATGACCAGGATTCCCGGGCCGATCCTGCCCCCGCCGAGCTGACCACCAAGCGCGAGCCGCAACTGAAGGAAACGACGCTGTCCGCGCAGGACACGCTTTTCGTACTCCTCCTTGTCGAGCCTTGGCGACAAGTCGAGCTTCTCGAGGAGACCCATGATCACAACATAACCGGCGCGGTCATCGGGCGGTCCAACCACCATCAACAATGATGCTCTGCCCGGTCAGATACGTGCTGCCGGGGCCCGCCAACAGCAGCAGTGCCGCATCCAACTCGTGCTCCTCGCCCATGCGCGGAATCGGCGACATCTGAGCGATGTAGCGCTGACTGCCCTCATCGGTGTCCATGCCGGCCGTCATCTCACTGCGGAAGAAGCCCGGGCACAGGGCGTTCACGCGAATGCCCTTGCGCCCCCACTGCGCCGCAAGTTCGCGGGTGAGGTTCACTACCGCTCCCTTCGACGCGCAGTAGTGAGCCTGCTTCACCGGAGCCGCAGCCACGTGCCCGTACATGCTGGCGATGTTCACGATGCTGCCACTACCACGAGCGATCATCGACGGTGCCACCAGCTTGCTGAGGTGCCACACCGCCGTGACATTCAGTTCCATCGTGGCGCGGAAGTGATCGAGGGGTTCGTCCTCCACCGCCACCTTGTGGCCGATGCCAGCGTTGTTCACCAGCACGTCCACGCCGCCGAATCGCTCGACCGTGTCGCGCACGAGGCGTTCCCGATCGTCCTCCAGGGAGAGGTCGGCAGCAACAGCGAGCGAGCCGGGGAGATCGGCTTGCAGCGCAGCCAGACGGTCGGCGCGTCGCGCCGCCACCACCACGTTCGCTCCCACAGCGTGCAGGACTCGGGCGAAACGATCGCCCAGCCCCGCCGATGCGCCGGTGACGATGACGGTGCGTCCGTCGAGGCGGAACAAGTCGAGCGGATTTCCGATGGAGGTCATCCGATCATTCTGTTGCACTGGGCGCGTGTGGAACGATGCGATCGTGATCCATCAGCACCATTCGGTCCTCGAACGATGAAGGTTCGTATCGGCTTTGGCCTCGGCGTACGCACGAAGCTCAACGACGGTGGCTTTGCTCAGGTGGTGGATGCCCTCGAACGGCTGCGGTTCGACAGCCTGTGGTTCAGCGAACGCATCGGCGGAGAAGCGCCCGATCCACTGGTGGCGATGGCCTTCGCAGCGGGGCGCACCACCCGGCTGAAGTTGGGAACGAGCGTGATGGTGCTGCCCGGTCGCAACCCGGTGGTGTTGGCCAAGGAGCTCGCCACGCTCGACCGCATGTCGGGCGGCCGGCTGCTGCCCGCGTTCGGCCTCGGTGTGGCCGATCCACACGAGCAGCAGGCATTCGGAGTGGAGCGACCCGCCCGCGCCAAGCTGTTCGACGAAGCCATCCAGGTGCTGCGTGGCTGTTGGGCCGCGGGCAGCCTCACGCATCACGGAGAGCACTTCCACTACGACGACCTCCGCGTGCTGCCGAAGCCACACCAGCATCACGTCGACATCTGGCTCGGTGGCATCGCTCCATCCGAATTGCGCCGCGTGGGTCGCATCGCCGACGGTTGGTTGCCGAGTTTCGTCACACCCGACGATGCCGCTCGCGGTCGCGAGGTCATCGAAGCAGCGCTGACCGAACATGGCCGCACGATCGAGGACGACCACTACGGCGCCCTGATTCCCTATGCCCTCGGGCCCTTACCCGATGCACTGCTGGCCGGACTGGCACAACGACGACCCGATCTCGACGACCCGGCGATCCTGGTACCGCAGGGTTGGGACGCCCTGATGTCCACCATCGATCAATTCGTTGCGGTCGGCACTTCGAAGTTCGTGATCCTGCCCATCGTGGAGCCAGCCACGCCCGACGAGTGGGTATCGCATCTTGAGGATGCAGCACCGATCGTGCTGCCACGCCAGACCTGAGCTGGGGTTCTCCGAC
Organism: uncultured Acidimicrobiaceae bacterium; assembly: GCA_903919455.1. GTDB lineage: Bacteria > Actinomycetota > Acidimicrobiia > Acidimicrobiales > Ilumatobacteraceae > UBA668. Next base: position 31,261 of record CAIXIJ010000070.1, read on the forward strand.
GCGTCTCACCACGTGTCTTGAGAAAACCAAGAGATTGCAGAAAACCGCAAATATGTGGTTCAGACACTTCATCGCGTGCCGATAACACAGTTGGGCCAAGTCGGGTCCACTGCAAGGAGCGTGCCATGAAGGCTCACAATGCAACGCAGCATGGGAAGGGACGGCGCCTGGCAATTGGCGTCGCCACGCTGCTGCTCGCGATGGGTGCAACGACCGCATCCAAGGCGTCTGCAGCCCCGTCCGATCGCGTCACCGCGAAGAAGGTCTCGATGCCCCTGGGCTCGATGTACCGCGTCGTGGACCAGATCGGCGCTCGAGATCTCTGGGAGGAGGGGTACACCGGTGCGGGCATCAACGTCGCCCTCATCGACACCGGATTTGCCCCCGTGCCCGAACTCCTGGACAACGGCAAGATCATCGCCGCCGTCGACCTGTCTGGCGAGGCTGGCGTGCCTGAGGCCCGATTCATCGACAACTACGGCCACGGCACGCACATGGCGGGCATCATCGCCGGTAGCACGCCGGGAGCCGATGCCGAGGACGCCAAGAAACACCCCGAGTGGTTCATGGGCGTAGCCCCCGACGCTGGCATCGTGTCCGTGAAGGTGGCCGACAACACCGGCGGCGCCGACATCACCCAGGTGATCGCCGGCATCGACTGGGTGGTCGCCAACCGCGATGCGCTGAACATCCGCGTGCTGAACCTGTCGTACGCCAGCGGCTCCAGCCTGCCGTACGCCACCGATCCCCTTACCGCCGCCATCGAGCGCGCCTGGCAGGCCGGTGTGGTCGTGGTGGTTGCGGCCGGCAACGACGGCAACGAATCGCACCGCCTCGCCAGCCCCGCCATCGACCCCTACGTCATCGCCGTCGGCGCCGCTGAGGCCACCGCCGACCGCACCTTCACCGTGCCCGACTGGGCATCGAGCGGCGATGGCACCCGCAATCCCGATGTCGCAGCCCCTGGGGCCCACATCGACAGCCTGCGGGCGCCGCTCAGCCGAGTCGACGTGGAGCACCCCGAGGGCTACATCAGCGAGTCGATCTTCCGAGGCAGCGGGTCGTCGCAGGCTGCCGCGGTGGTCACCGGTGCGGTGGCACTGCTGCTCGACGCCCGCCCGAACCTCAACCCCGATCAGGTGAAGTTCCTTCTGAAGAGCAACACCCTCAACACCTCGCCCCGCAACCCGATCTACTCGGGCAGCGGTGTGATCCAGATCGATCAGGCCGCCGAGCAGAAGGTTTCCGCCAAGAAGGCGCTGCAGACCTGGCCGCTCAGCACTGGCGACGGTTCGCTCGAAGCCGCCCGCGGCGATCTCCACCTCGTGGTGAACGGTGTGGTCATCCAGGGCGAAGTCACCGTGCTCGGCAGCACCTGGGACCCGTACTTCTCCGGCACCCGCTGGACGGGTGGCACCTGGGACGGCACCCGCTGGACCGACGGCTCGTGGATGGGTACCCGCTGGACCACCTCGACATGGACCGGCACCCGCTGGACCGGCACCCGCTGGACCGACGGTGTGTGGAACGGCACACGCTGGACCGGCACCCGCTGGACCGGCACCCGCTGGACGAACGACGCATGGTCGAGCGATTCATGGACTGGCACCCGCTGGACCGGCACCCGCTGGACCGATGACGCATGGGCCGCCGCCATCTGGGACGGCACACGCTGGACCGGCACCCGCTGGACCGGAACTCGCTGGACCGGCACTCGCTGGACCGGCACCCGCTGGACCGGCACCCGCTGGACGACGAACCTTTGGTCGGGCGAGGTCTGGGAGTGAGCGCACCTCGCAGCATGGTGACCCGCATCTGCGGTCTCGCCACCCTGATCGGCATTGCCGCAGCCATCACGCTGGCCACCCTCCCCAAGAGCGACGCCATTCGGCACTCGCCTTGGTGGATGGTGATCGTGATCGCCGCCGGTTATGCGCTCGCTGAGCGCACGGTGTTCCACTTCGAGTTCCGCCGCGAGGCCATCTCGTTCTCCATGTCGGAAGTTCCGACGGTCTTCGCTCTGGTGTACCTCGCACCAGGGCCGGCGGTGGCTGCGAGGCTCGTGGGCTCGCTGGTGATCATCGCCTTCAAGTGGCGTTCGCCGCTCTACAAGCTCTACTTCAATGCCGCGCTGTTCGCCCTCGAACTCGGCATCGCCTACCAGCTCACCCAACGGGTGTATCTGTGGCGCCCGGGCTCGAGCGTCGTCTTGCTGTTCGCCCTGGCCATCGACTTCTCGATCGCCTTCATCATCGGCTCGGTGTTGGTCTCCGCCGCCATCTCACTGATCGAAGGTGGCTTCAAGGAGCGCCTCATCGGCGAACTTCGAGTTTCGGGCTGGGTGCTTCCGCTCAACGCGCTCGTCGCCGCATCGATGCTGGCGCCCACGTTGATGTCGCCGTGGCTCGCCATCATCTCCGCCGTGCCGCTGTTCGCACTGTGGGGCGTGATGCGTGGGTACGGCAGCCTCGAGCAGCGCTACCGCGACCTCGACGCCCTGCATGGTTTCATTCGCAAGGTTGCACCGTCGCTCGACCTGTTCGAAGTAGCCGCCACCGCTGCCACCGAAGCCGCAAGCGGACTCCGCGCACGCAGGGCCTCGATCGTGGTGTTCGACGACACCAACGGGAACAAGCGCTTCGACGTGGGTGCACGACTGCCACAGCTGCCCAACGGCACGCATGATCATCGCTGGGCCACCATCTTCGACACGCCCGAGGCGACCCTCCTCGACCCCATCGCGAGCAAGGAACTGGGCCTCGACCAACTCACCGACGTCGGCCAGGTGATTGTCGCCCCCATCACGGACTCCGGTTCGGTGCTCGGCGTGCTGGCGCTGGCTGAACGCGACGGCGCCGAGGATCGCTTCTCTGCCAGCGACGTCGCTCGACTGGCAACGATGGTGGACCAACTGGCACCCACGTTGCGCAAGGCGATGCTGCACGAGCGAATCGAGTTCGAGGCGCGCCACGACTCGCTCACCACGCTCCCCAACCGGGGATCGTTCGAGCGTCTGGTCGACCAGGCCATCGCCGAGCTCGATCATGGCGCCCCGGATGTGGACGCCGACGGCGAGATCGGGATCGTCATCATGATGGACCTCGATCGCTTCAAGGAAGTGAACGACACGCTCGGTCACCACGCAGGCGACGAGCTGCTGATCGAGTTCTCACGTCGCCTTCGTGCAGCGCTGCACCCCGACGACGTGCTGTCCCGTCTGGCCGGCGACGAGTTCGCCGTGCTGTGCCGCCGATCGGTCGACGGCATGCATCAGCTTGCTGGCCAACTCGTGAACGAGGCCCGTCGCCCGTTCTCTATCGACGGCCTCGACATCGTGGTCACCATGAGCGTCGGTGTGGCCCCGATGGTCGGGAGCGTAAAGGACGCCAGCACCATGCTGCGCCGTGCCGATATCGCGATGTATGCCGCAAAGAACCAGCACACCGGCTACGAGCTCTACCGCGACGACATCGACCGCCGCACCCCCGCCCGCCTCTCCATGCTCGGCGACCTGCGCAACGCGCTGGAGCAGCACGACCTCAAGGTGCACCTGCAGCCCAAGCTCGACCTCGCCACGGGCGTGGTGGTGGGCGTGGAAGCCCTCGCTCGCTGGTCGCACCCGCAGCGCGGTTATGTCTCCCCGGAAGACTTCGTGCACGTCGCCGAAGAGACCGGCCTCATCAAGCAGCTCACCGACCTCGTGCTCGAGGCATCCATCCAGCAGCTCGGCCGCCTGCGCGACCACGGCCACCACCTCGGCCTCGCAGTGAACCTCTCCACGCACGACCTGCTCGACGAACTGCTCGCCGATCGGGTGCTTCGCCGCCTCGACCAGTACGGCGTGGATCCGGCGCTGCTGACGCTGGAGATCACCGAGTCGTCGCTGCTCATCGATGCCCCTCGAGCACGCAAGACGATCGATCGCCTGAACGAGAAGGGCATCCGCCTATCGGTGGACGACTTCGGCACGGGCTACTCCTCGTTGAGCTACCTGCGCAAGCTGCCCGTGAGCGAACTGAAGATCGACCGCAGCTTTGTGACCAACCTCCTCATCGACGATCAGGACGAGGTGATCGTGAAGTCGATCATCGATCTCGGCCACAACCTGGGCATGCAGGTGGTCGCCGAGGGCGTGGAGACCGACGAGGTGATGAGCCGACTGCGGGGCTTTGGCTGCGACGTGGCCCAGGGCTTCGGCATCTGCCGGCCGATCCCCTACGACCAGTTCCTCACCTGGCTCAGCGCCACCGAGCACCCGAGCCGCCGCCAGGACCCGATGAGCGCCACCGAGTGGCGAGTGGACAACACGATCGAAAACTGAGCGAGACGGCCGAACTCTCCCCGTGGTGGACCGCCAATGTTTGGTAAAGGTTTGGTAGGAGATTGGTCTTACGACTTGCGACCTAGGTACTCGTCGTGTTTACTGAATTTCACAACGACAGCTCCCGCAACCGCTGTCATGGATCCGCTGGCTGATTCCCGTCTCGCCAGCGTGAGCCCTAGAAACCGCACCGGCATCCCGTCGCCGGTGCGGTTTCCGTTTTGGCCATGAAGCGTCGTCAACCCCGAGCGAAACGATGAAGTGGAGCGGCAGCCGAAAAAGCAGAGGGCCACTCGCCTCGGTGGAGGGAGTGGCGCTCTGTGTTGCAGCCCCAACGGGATTCGAACCCGTGCCGCCACCTTGAGAGGGTGGTGTCCTAGGCCACTAGACGATGGGGCCAAGCCGCACCGTGGCCGGAGCCACGTATGTAGTTGGGGAGCAAGGAATCGAACCCTGAATAACAGAACCAGAATCTGCTGTGTTGCCTGTTACACCACTCCCCATCGGGTTTCCCCGAAGGCGCATGAACTCTAGCAACGCACCCGCACAACGACACCCTCGCAGCAACGACAGCTGCAAAAACACGAGCGGCCGATTCGGTCCCCCGACCGGTGCTCAGCCGGTGATCCGCAGCAGAGCATCGAATCCGATGATGCGACCCACCGACACGCCGACGGCTTCCTTCATCTCGTGCCTGAACCTTGCGGCTCCCACCACTGGGCTGGTTCGAGTGGGCGACACATACGCCGTCAGGCCGAGCTCTTCACTGGTGAGGCGAATGCGTAGCGAGTGATACGGGTCGCTCACCAGGAGTACTCTCTGCAGCCCGCGGGCGTGGAGTAGCGATGCCGCTTCGCGCAGCGACTCATACGACGTGGCGCCACCCGCCTGCTCGATGGCCGACGTGGGTACGCCGTGCTCACCGAGGTAGACCGCCGAGGCCTGCGCCTCGGTGAAACGATCGCCGGGTTGCTTGCTGCCGGTGGTGATCACCAGCGGCGCCATCCCCTGTCGCCACAACTCCACCACGTGGTCCAGCCTCGATGCCAACTGCGGCGACGGCCTTCCGTCGTACTGCGCCGCGCCCATCACCACGATGGCATCCACCGGCCGAGCCTGGTCGCTGTTACCCGTTCGATGCACAAGCCACAGGTTGACGACGTAGTACGCCCCACACACCAGCACCAGAGCGATCACCAGTCGCAGCGCACGCCGCAGACGGCGACGGGAGTGTCCGTCTGCCAGCACGGCGGGAGCGTCGGACAGGCGCGTCACCCGATGGTGGCGTCCGCGTTCCGGAGACGCCGTAGCGTCTCGTCGCGACCCAAGAACTCGAGCGACTCGAACAGCGGCGGGCCCACGGTGCGCCCCGTGATGGCCACCCGCACCGGCGCCTGCGCCTTGCCGGGTTTGGCGAACCCGTTCGCTTCGGCGGCCTGCTCGAACGCGGCCTTCAACTCGTCGGCACTCCAGTCGGCGACTGCTTCGAATGCTGCACTGCTGGACCGCAGGACACCCACCAGGTCTGGCGTGGCGGTGGCCTTCGCCCACGCGTCGGCATCGATGGCCGGTTCGGCGAGGAACATGAAGTCGACCACACCCAGCGCCTCCGCCAGCGTGGTGGCGCGAGGCTGGATGACGGGCGCCATCGCGAGGAATACCTCCTCGTCGAACCGGTCGGCAGGGAACGGCGCATCGGCGGCCAGCAACCACGGGCGGCAGGCCTCGAGGAACTCGGCGGGCGACATGCTGCGGATGTAGTCGCCGTTGAACGCGGCAAGCTTCTTCAGATCGAAGAAGGCCGGCGAATGGTTCACGTCTTCGAGGCGGAAGTCGGCTTCCATCTGGGCCCACGGCTGGATCTCCTCGCCACCCTTGGGCATCCAGCCCAGGGTCATGAGGTAATTCACCATCGCGTCGGCGAGATAGCCCTCGTCGCGGTACATCTCCAGCGCCACCTTGTCGCGACGCTTCGACAGCTTCTTGCGGGCCTCGTTCACCAGCACCGGCACATGGGCCCACACCGGAGGCTCGTGGCCGAGGGCCTCCCACATCATCTGTTGCTTGGGAGTGTTCGGCAGGTGCTCTTCCGCTCGCACCACATGCGAGATCGACATCGTCATGTCGTCGACCACGTTGGCCAGCAGGAACATCGGGGTGCCGTTCCCGCGCAGCAGCACGAAGTCTTCGATGAGCGAGTTGTCGAAGGTGACTTCGCCGCGCACGAGGTCGTGCACCACCGTGGTACCTGCCGGCACCTTGAAACGCAGCACGTGACCCGGGCCCGGCCCGAGGCCACGGTTGCGCGACCAGCCCTGATAGCCCTGGTTGCCCTCGGCCTTGTTCCGCGCCTCCACATCGGCGCCAGTCATGTCGCAGTAGTACGCGTCGCCCTGCTCGAACAGGCGCTGCGCTGCAGCAACGTGCTGCTCGGCGTAGTTGCTCTGGAAGTACGGACCCTCGAAGTGCGGGTCGTCGGTGTGCACACCGATCCAGGCCAACGCGTCGATGATGCCCTGGGTCCATTCCGGCCTGTTTCGCTCGGCGTCGGTGTCTTCGATACGCAGCACGAACGTGCCGCCCATGCTGCGAGCCAACGCCCAGTTCCACAGCGCGGTGCGAGCACCACCCACGTGGAAGAAACCGGTGGGCGAAGGAGCGAAGCGGAAGCGAGGACCAGTCATGCCGAACCGAGGCTAGCGGCAGGGTCTTACGCGAGTAGGGCGAGCGTGCGGAGTTGACGCACGGCCACCGTGAGCGTGGTGAGGTCGTGGACATCCACGCGGCGCAGGTCGGTGAAGATGGCAACGGATGTGCCGATGATGCCCTCGAACTGATGGAACCAATCGGGGGCACCACCCACCTTCAGTGCATCGGAGGTGAGCTCACTCAGCCCCGTCACCAGATCGTCGCGCAGCGCCGCACGAGCCTGTGTCTGCCAACGGGTGCCGCGCGGCAGTCCGCCGATGGCCTCCCAGAGCCACTGCAGGTCGAGCAGTTCGAACACCTGCCAGTAGGTAGACGCCACTCGGCCCACGGGGTGACCGGTCCGGGTGGCGAGATCGAGCGCATCCAGCCCGGTGTGCAGCAACGGCCACTGCACGCTGCGTTGGGCAAGGTCTTCCGGTACCCCTGCCGCAAGACGGCCAGCCTCCTTCGCAAACACCGCTTCGCGCATGCGCCCCTGAAGATGCCCCTCCAGGCTGACGGCAAGCTCACCCATGCCACTCTGCAGCTCATGCACGGCCGTCCCGATGTCGACAGGGAGCGAGCGATGCCGCAGCAGCCATAGCGTGACTCGCTCGGCCATCGAGCGAAGTTCCAGGAACAGCTCCATCTGCACATCGGCCTTCACCGTGCCGGTAAGGGCCTCCACGCGATCCCAGAGCCCAACCAGTCCGAGGATGTCGCGGGCAGCCACCCAGGCTCGTGCCATTTCGACGATGCTCATACCCGTCTCTTCCGACACACGATGGTCGAAGGAGATGCCCGACAGATTCACCAGTTGATTACCCAACTGCGTGGCGATGATTTCGCGGCGCAGGCGATGGCTCTTCATCTCCTCGGCGAACTCGGTGCGCAGTCGCTCGGGGAAGTACCGCACAAGCTCGGGTTCGAGGTACGGGTCGTCGGGCAGATCGCTCTGCGTGATCTCCGAGATGTCGGCGCTCTTCGTGTACGCCAACAGCACGGAGAACTCCGGCGTGGTGAGGCCTGCACCCGACGCCTGACGTTCGGCGATCTGCCGGTCGGTGGGAAGAAACTCCAACGACCGATTCAGCCAGCCCTCGGCCTCCAACAGGTTCAGGTACCGACTGTGCACGTTCACCATCGGCAGCGCCTGACGGCGGGCGATGGCGAGCGCCAACGTCTGCGCACGGTTGTCGTCGAGTACCAGCTCGCCAACCTCGTCGGTCATCGAGGCCAGAATCTCGTTGCGCTCCGCCTCCGTGAGCCGACCTGCCTGCACCGCGGCGCCGAGGAGGATCTTGATGTTCACCTCGTGGTCGCTGCAATCCACGCCCGCCGAGTTGTCGATGGCGTCGGTGTTGATGAGGCCGCCCGAGAGAGCGAACTCCACGCGCCCGCGCTGGGTGAAGCCGAGGTTGCCGCCCTCCCCCACCATCCGACAACGAAGTTCGGCACCGTTCACTCGCACGCCATCGTTCGCCCGATCGCCGACGTCGGCATGGGTTTCTCCGGCGGCCTTCACATAGGTGCCGATGCCACCGTTCCACAACAGATCGACGGGAGCGCGCAGGATGGCCGACATCAGTTCGTTCGGAGTGAACGACTCGCGATCCGTGCCGAGACGCCGACGAACGGCTTCGCTGATCTCGATGGTCTTCAGCGAGCGGGGGTACACGCCACCGCCGGGCGAGATGAGCGATGGGTCGTAGTCGGCCCAACTGGAACGCTGGAGTGCGAACAGCCGAAGCCGCTCTTGGAACGACCCAGCAGTGTCGGGGTCGGGGTCGAGGAAGATGTGCCGGTGGTCGAACGCTGCCACGAGCTTCAGGTGCGGCGAACGCAGCAGGCCATTGCCGAACACATCGCCACTCATATCGCCGACGCCCACCACCGTGAGTTCGTCGGTTTCCACGTCCTTCCCCAGTGCCGCGGCGTGGCGGCGCACGCTCTCCCAAGCCCCACGGGCGGTGATGCCCATGGCCTTGTGGTCGTAGCCCACGCTGCCGCCCGAGGCGAATGCGTCGTCGAGCCAGAAGCCGTAGTCGCGTGCGATCCCGTTGGCGATGTCGCTGAACGTGGCGGTGCCCTTGTCGGCAGCCACGACCAGGTACGGATCGTCGGCGTCGTAGCGCACCGTGTGCTCCGGCGGCACGATGGCGTCGCCCACGATGTTGTCGGTGAGATCCAAGAGGCCCGCAATGAATTGCCGATAGCAGGCCACCCCCTCCGCCCTGAACTCATCGGGGTTCGTGGGGGGCCGCTTCAGCACGAACCCACCTTTGGCTCCGGTGGGCACGATGACCGCGTTCTTCACGATCTGTGCCTTCACCAGACCGAGGATCTCGGTGCGGAAGTCTTCGCGACGATCGCTCCAGCGCAGGCCGCCGCGGGCGATGCGACCGTTACGCAGATGCACCCCTTCCAGCCGTGGTGAGCACATCCAGATCTCGAACATCGGGCGCGGCAACGGCAGGTCGGGCACCTTCGTTGCATCGAACTTGAATGCCAGCACATCTCGGTGCCCGGCGTTCGGGCCGGGCCGAAATGCGTTGGTGCGCACCGTGGCTTCCAGCAGCGCCAGCAGTGCCCGCAGGGTGCGATCGTCATCGAGACTGGGCACGGCATCGAGAGCGGTCAGTACCGCCGCACGCTGCTCGGCGGCATCAGCGGTATCGGGGACACCGGGGCGGGGCGAGAAGCGCAACTCGAACAACGCCACCAACTGGGCGGCGATGGCAGCATGGCGAGCGAGCGTGGTCTCGATGTACTGCTGGCTGAAGGGGAACCCGATCTGGCGCAGGTAGCGCGAGTAGGCGCGCAGCACCTCCACCTGACGAGCCGTAAGGCCTGCCAGGAGCACGAGACGGTTCAAGCCATCTACTTCCACCGTGTTGGTGAACTCGGCCACGAACGCTCGCTGCACCTCCGCCCGGGCGTCGTCGCTCAAAGTAACCCCGGGGGGCACCTCCACGCCCACGTCGTGGACCCATACGCCATCGGCGATCGCAAAGTGAAAGGCCCGCTCGTCGATGGCGCGAAAGCCGAGGTGATCGAGCAACGGCAGCAGGTCGGAGATCGGCACGGCCGACCCACGGTGGTACACACGAAAACGCCACTGGTGCTCGGCAGCCTCTTCGAAGTGCATCATCGAGGTCTCGACGCCCGCGCCGTCGGCCGAGGAAGCGAGGCGATCCACGATCGGCAGGTCGATGGCCGCGCTGTTCGGCCAGTTCAACTCGTCGTAGCCAGCGGGTACGAGCGGTAGCAATCGTGCAAGCAGCGCATCGGTGGCCGCGGCCCCGTGCTCGCCCGCCAACACTGCGCGTAATGCAGCAGCCCAATCGTCGGCCACCTCACCGGCGGCCACCTTGATGCTCACGAGGATCCGTTCCTTCCCGACGACGCTGTCGTGATGTACGTACGTTCAGTGTGGCACAGGCACGCCGACAGTAAGTTGCGACCATGCAGCAGATGAACGTGCTCGGCCAGGATCTTCAGTCGTGTTCCTACGACCCACTCACCGGGTACTACCGCACGGGGTGCTGCGAGAACCGAGGTGACGACCCGGGCTTGCACGTGATCTGCGTGATCTGCACCGACGAGTTTCTGGCGTTCTCCGCCTCGGTGGGCAACGACCTGTCCACCCCCATGCCGCAGTACGGCTTCGCCGGGCTGAAGGCGGGCGACCAGTGGTGCCTGTGCGCATCGCGCTGGCAGGAAGCCTTCGAGGCCGACGCCGCGCCGAAGGTGCGTCTGGCGAGCACGCATGTCTCAGCCTTGGAGTACTGCTCGATGGCCGATCTGCGCTCACACGCTGTGGACCCCGACGCATGACCATCACGGTGCGCCACGACGGCCCGGTGTGCATCGTCACCATCGATCGGCCCGACGTTCGCAACGCTGTCGATGGCCCCACCGCCGAATTGCTGGCCGACGCCTTCCGGAAGTTCGATGCCGACGACTCACTGGCGGTCGCAGTGCTTCACGGCGCCGATGGCACGTTCTGCGCCGGCGCCGACCTGAAGGGCATCACCGACGGCCGCGGCAACCGCGTCGATCGAGACGTGTCGCTCGATGGGCCCATGGGACCCACACGAATGCTGCTCACCAAGCCCGTCATCGCCGCAGTGGAGGGCTTCGCCGTCGCCGGCGGCCTGGAACTGGCGGTGTGGTGCGATCTGCGCGTCGCCGCCGTCGACGCAGTCTTCGGCGTGTACTGCCGTCGATGGGGTGTGCCCCTGGTCGATGGTGGCACGGTGCGACTTCCACGACTCATCGGTCACAGCCACGCGCTCGATCTCATCCTCACCGGTCGAGGTGTCAGCGGCGACGAAGCGGTGCGTATGGGCCTCGTGAACCGGTCGGTACCCACCGGTACTGCACTGAAGGCCGCTGTCGCTCTGGCGAAGGAGCTCGCTCAGTTGCCGCAGGGGTGCATGCGACGCGACCGCCAGAGCAGCTACGACCAGTGGTCGCTGGATCTGCCGACAGCGTTGGCACACGAAACCGAACTCGGTCTCGCCACCATCGCGAGCGGTGAGACCCTGGCCGGGGCCAGCCGGTTCGCCTCGGGAGAGGGCCGCCACGGGGCACGGGCATGAACGCCGTGCCGATCATTCGGTTGCAGCGCTGGCTCGACGGCACCGATCGCGAAGGTGTGGCCACAGCAGTCGACGAAGCGCTCCGCTCGGTCGGCTTCTTTCTGGTTACCGACCACGGGGTGCCACAGGAACTCATTGCGGCCACTCGACGCGTCTACAGCGAGTTCTTTCACCTGCCGGCAGAGCAGAAGGCCGACGTGAAGATGCCACGCCTCGGTATGGCCGGGTGGGCACCCATGGGCATGGAGGCCAACGGTTACTCGTTCGGCCACGAGACGCCGCCCGACATGAAGGAGAGCTACCGGCTGGGCTCGCACGTGCTACCCGAACGCGTTGCACAGCGCGGCGAAAATATCTGGCCCGCCACACCGGCAGAGTTCCGCACCGTCGTGGAGCACTACATGACGGCGGTGGATGCGCTGCATCTGGAATTGCTGCGCGTCTGCGCCGCGGCGCTGGGCCTCGACGACATCGAGTACTTCGCGTCGCGGTCGCTGCGCAACGACAACACGCTGAACGTGAACTGGTACGCCCCCATCCGGCACCTCGGCTCGCCCACACCGGGTCAGTACCGCATCGGCCCACACACCGACTTCGGCAGCATCACAGTGCTGCACCGCGAGCCCGGCACCTCCGCCCTGCAGGTGCAGTTGCCCGACGGCGACTGGGTGGAGGCGCCCGTCGTAGAAGGCGCCTACACCATCAACGCCGGCGACCTGCTTGCTCACTGGTCGGGTGGCCGTTGGCGGTCGGCCATTCACCGCATCCTGCCGCCGGCACCGACAGCAGTCGACGAGAGTTTGCTGTCGCTGGTGTACTTCTGCGATCCGGACCCCGACACCATGGTGGTGCCGTTCGACGGCGACGCCGAGCCCGTATTGGCTGGTGACTACCTGCGGGCCAAGATTGCCGCGATCACCATGCCCGACTCGGCTGGGTAGTGTCCGGCATGTGGAACACGAACTACCCATCGTGAAGCCGGCGCTGCGGGGCTGGGCACACGCGGTGTCGTTTCCCATCATGCTGTTGGCTGGCATCGCGATGCTGGTGCTGGCAGGCGCAACCTTGCCGTCGCGACTGCTCTTGGCGGTGTACGTGTTCGGCACCGCCACGATGTTCCTCGTCAGTGCCATGTACCACCGCGGGCGCTGGACACCGGTGGTGAAGTTGCGTATGCAGAAGCTCGACCGAACCGCCATCTTCCTCGCCATCGCCGGCGGCTACACGCCCATTGCGGCGCTCTGCCTCGATGGCTGGACCCTCGGCGCCGTGCTGGTGTGCGTCTGGGTGGGTGCCGGCCTCGGCATGGCCATTCAATGGATGCCCCAGGTTCCCCGCACATGGCGCGGCGCGAGCTACATCATCGTCAGCTGGATCGCCGCGTTCACGTTCCCCGACCTATGGCGCGGCCTTGGCCCTACCGGGTTCGTGCTCGTGCTGGCAGGCGGTGCGTGCTACACCGTCGGCGCGTTGGCGCTGGCCACACGCTGGCCGAACCCGTGGCCGCGAGTGTTCGGGTTCCACGAGGTGTTCCATGCCTTCACCGTGGTGGCCGCAGGTCTGCAATTCGTGGCCATTGCCTGGTTCGTGGCACCTCGCCTCACCGCCTGACTGGCGCGAAGGTCAGACGGCGGGGCTGGTCTGAAACGCGTCGTCAGCCTGCGGGTCGATGCGGGCTTCGCGCACGTTCACCCACTGGGCCAGCAGTACTCCGGCAATCACCACAGCTGCGCCGACGATCTTGATGCCGGTGACGGTCTCGTCGAGGAAGATGACCGACCACATCATCGCAAGGGCCACCTCGGTCGTCATGATCATGGCCACCACGCCGGGCATGATGTGCCGCATCGCACGGAAGAAACACACGTTGGCAACGACGGTGGGCACCAACGCGAACAGCAGCACCTCCGACACCAATCGCGAACCGTGCGGCACCACGAGACCGCCCCCGAACGCCAGCGGCGCCATCGCCAGCGCCCCGCCCAGCACGTTCCACGAAGCCGACACCACGCCATCGATGTGCTGGGGAAGCACCCGGCCGCTGATGATCATGAACGCCGCCATCATGAACGCCTGCAGCACCACCAGCGCCACGCCAAGCCCACTGATGTGGCCGACGCCGCCGAACAATTCCGGCACCGTGAGCACCACACCCACCATCACTACACCGAGCGACGCCCACGTGAGCCGAGAGGCCTTGTGATGGCCGAGCATCGATGAGCCCACCACCACCAAGGCCGGGTACATGTAGACGATGACGATGTAGACCGACACATCGAGGTACTTCAGCGACACGAAGCCGACATAGACCATTGAGCCGAACAGCACCCCGATGCCCAACGAACGAAGGCGCGGCACGGCCAGTGGATCGGGGCCGCCCTTGCGGTGCCACAACGTGACGGCGATCCACAACACGACCGATGCGATACCAAAGCGCCAGAACAGCAACGACGCGGCACCCAGCGCGGCCAACAGGTCTTTGCCCACCACCGACGACAGCGAGTACGACCACGCCGTCGCCGCCGCCCAGAGGACGCCCGACGTCGCGTTCTTGCCGCCCCCTTCGATCATCGCCCCTCCTAGATGTGACCGTAGTGGTTCCATTCCCCGGAACGGCGTTCCACTCGCTGGAACGATCAGCTGGCCGAGCGCGATGCCTCGTGACGTCGTCGCGGTTGCCAGCCAGGTGCCGGCACGCTGGCTCGAAGTAGTTGGGTGTACTCGTGCTGCGGGCGGTCGAGTACCTCGCGGGTGGCACCGCGTTCCACCACCTGGCCATCGCGCATCACGATGACATCGTCGGTGATCTGGCGCACGACGGCGAGGTCGTGGCTGATCAGCAGATAGCTCACACCGGTTTCGGTTCGCACATCGGCCAGCAGATTCAGCACCTGCGCCTGAATGCTCACATCGAGCGCCGCCACCGATTCGTCGAGGATCAACAGCCGCGGTTCGGCCGCCAACGCCCGGGCGATGGCGACACGTTGCCGCTGCCCACCCGAGAGTGCCCTCGGCAACGCGTTCAGTTGCCGAGCATCGAGACCGACCAGCGAGCCGAGTTCCGCCACGCGATCGGCTCGTTCGGACGACGAGCCTCCCTTGTGGAGCGCCAGCACCTGATCGATAGCCGCAGCGCCGCTCTGGCGGGGATCGAGGCTGCTGTAGGGGTCTTGGAACACGATCTGCACCTCGGCACCGCGGCGCCGGCGTTCGGCAGTGCCCTTGGCCGGCTTCGACCGGTCCTGGCCGCACGCCCGAATGCTGCCCGAGGTGGGCGCCAGCAGGCCGGTGATCATCTTCGCGATCGTGGTCTTGCCCGAACCGCTTTCCCCCACGATCGCCAGTGAGCCACCCGGCTGGATCTGGAACGACACATCGTCGACCGCCACACGGGTGCCGAACTCCTTGCGCAACTCCACCACTTCCAACAGTGCTTCGTCAGCCATGGTGCACCTCCCGCAACCGACCGCGCAGTTCCACTGCGCGATGGCAGCGAACGAGGCCGCCGTCGAGCGACTCGAGATCGGGACGGGTCTGCGTGCATTGCTCGACCACATGGACGCAACGGTCGGCGAAGGCGCAACCCGCAGGAGCCTCGAACGCCGAGCGAGGCCGACCGGGAATGGCGGCCAGTCGGCCGACCTCACCATCGATGCTGGGCCGAGCACCCACCAGACCCGCGGTGTACGGGTGCAATGGATCGTCGTGCAGTTCAACGGAGCGGCGTTGCTCCACCAGTTGGCCGGCGTACATCACGGCGGTGCGGTCGCATACGGCGCTCGCCAACTCCAGGTCGTGGGTGATGAACAGCATCGCCATGCCACGCTCGCGTCGCAGTTCGTCGAGGATTGCCATCACCTCGGACTGCGTGGTCACATCCAGCGCCGTGGTGGGCTCGTCGGCCAGTAGCAACAGCGGATCCGTGAGCAGCGACGTGGCGATCATCACCCGTTGCAGCAAACCACCCGACAGCTCATGCGGATGCTGCTCCATACGACGAGCGCCATCAGCGATGCCCACGTCGGCCAACAACCCGACCGCCTTGCGAACGGCATCGGCCTTCGACACTCCGTGGTTGGTGCGCAGCGCTTCGGTCATGAAGTCGCCGATGGTGCGCACCGGGTTCACGTGCGCCCGCGGGTCTTGGAAGACCATCGCCACCTCGGACCGATACGAGCGGGACGCCTGCCATTTCATGGCCGACACATCCAGTCCACGGAACTGCACCGAGCCATGCACCTCGGCGCCGGGCGGTAGCAGTCGGGCGATTGCCTTGGCGGTCATCGACTTACCCGAGCCAGATTCGCCGACCAAGCCGAGCGCCTCGCCCTCGCCGATGCCGAACGACACCTGGTGCAGCACGGTCTTCAACTCGCCGCTCATCGGAAGGCGCACCGTCACATCCGCAACGTCGAGCAACGGGGCACTCATCGCGTCACCGAGTTCGCCCGCTCGGTAAGGCGTTCACCGAGGATGTTCACTGCCACCACGACCACAACGATGCAGATGCCGGCCGACAACGACTCCATCGGATACCCCTGCAACACGCCGCTCTGACCGGTGGACACCATCACGCCCCAGTCGGCCTGCGGGGGCCGAACGCCGAGACCGAGGAACGAGATGGCGGCAAGATCGACCATGGCATAACCGAAAAGCACCGCACCCTGAGCGACGATCAGTGGCAGCAGGTTGCGGCCGAGGTGTCGAATGCAGATCACCGTGGCCCGGATGCCCTGCACCTCCAACGCCGCGATGTAGTCGCGTGCCCGTTCGCGCAGTGCGGCGCTACGAAGCACACGAGCGATGTAGGGCGTGTAGGCGATGGCGAGAGCGATGGAGGCCGACTTCAACCCGGGCTCCACGATGACGCTCACCAGAATCGCCAGCACGATGGCCGGGAAGGCGAATAGCACGTCGAGCGCCGCCGACACGACGGTGTCGAACTTGCCGCCTTTCCATGCGCACGCCACAGCCAGCAGCACGCCGATGACCATCGCCAGCAGTACCACGGCGGTGGGTCCGAGCAGCGATGAGCGCGCCCCGGCCAGGATGCGCGACAGCAGGTCGCGGCCTTGCGAATCGAAGCCCAGCGGATGGCCATCCACCGGCCCCACGAAGGCGTACGAAAGGTTGGAGAGATCGGGATCGTTCGGCGCCAACCACCGTCCGAATACGGCCACCAACCCGGCGGCCACCAGCACGAGCGCGCTGAGGTGAGCTGCCACACCGGTGCCACGCAGCCCGGGGATGCCCTTCCACCGACGAGTGGCAGGGGCCGCAGCTGCAGTTGCAGTTGCAGGAAGTTCGACGGCGCTCATGACGCCTTCGCACCCAACGACACGCGTGGGTCGAGCACCGCGTAGAGGAAGTCGACGATGGCGTTCGCCACCACGAACACCGCAACGATGACCAGTGAGATGCCCTGCACCACCGCGATGTCCTTCGACAGCGCCGCCTGAATGAGGTACGAGCCCAGCCCGTTGAGGGCGAATGCCCGCTCCACCACGGCGGACGCCGCGAAGAGCGACGCCACGGTGATGCCCACCACCGTGGTGATCGGGATGGCGGCGTTCCTCATCACATGGCGCCGAATCACCAGCGGATACGGGATGCCGCGACTGATGGCCGTCTGCACGTGTTCGCGGCCGAGTTCCTCACGAACCGACGAACGGGTGATACGGGCGACGAGGGCAATGGAGGAGAACGCCAATGCCAGGGCGGGCAACGTGAGATGTTTGATCTGGTCGAGTGGTCCGTCGCCGGTGCCGAGTGCGGGGAACCAACCCAGGTTCACCGCGAACACCGACAGCAGAATGATCGATGCCACGAAACTCGGAATGGCTGCGCTCACCGTGGTGACACCGATGACGATGTTGTCGAGCACTCCCTTGCGCAGCCCGCTGACCACGCCCATCGCGATGCCGAACACGATGATGATCAGCGAGCTGTACAGCACCAACTGTGCCGTGGTGCCGATGCGCTGGGCGATGATCGTGCTCACTTCCTGGCGCAGTTGAATCGATACCCCGAAATCGCCGTGTAGCGCACCGCCGATCCAGCGGATGTAGCGCACCATGAACGGGTCGTTGAGGTGATAGCGCTCCTCGAGCACTGCGATCGCTTCGGGCGTAGGAGTTCGTCCGCCGAGCAGGGCGGCGATCGGGTTGCCGGGTGCGAGGTACATCGCCGAATAGATGGCGAAGCTGGCGACGAGCAAGGTCGCCACCAACATCGCCATTCGACGTGCCACGAACTTCAGCATCCCGATCGCCGAACCCTTCTCAGTGGTGTTTGGTGGTCACGGAGCGCCCAGGTAGGCAGCCCACGGACCGAACATGTACTGGAACGTGCTCGGCGCACCCGTGATGTTCTTGTTCATCACGAGCACGTTGGTGGGAGCCACCAACGGGATCCAGAGATTCTCGTCGGTGATGACCTTCTGCAACTCCACCACCTTCTCTGCACGCTTGGTGTCGTCCACCTCGCTGCGAGCATCGGCAACCAGTTGCACGGCAGCGGGATCTGCATAGCCGTTGTAGGCCTGCGAGCCCGCAGGAGCGATCATCGTGGCGTAGATGCCGAGCGGATCGGCGTAGTTCGGGTAGTTCGTGGTGAGGAACCCGTCCACCGCCTCACGAGCCTTGGCGTCGATGAAGAAGGTGATGTAGGCAGCCGCGGAGAGCGACACCAGTTCGGCCTTCAACCCGATGGACTCGGCGGCACGCTGGATCTCGCCGGCCGTCACGGCCAACGGGTTCAGCTCGCTCGACATGCCGATGCGCACGGTCTGCCCTGCGGCGCCGGCCTCCTCGACGAGCTTCTTCGCGGCTTCCACATCGGTCACCGACACGTCGGGCAGTTCGTTCCATGCCTTCGTGAAGACATCCTTGGCGTAGCCCCACGTGCCCGGCACCGCAACGGCACGGGCCGGATAGGCGGCGCCCTTGTAGAGCGCGGTCACCAGGCCCTGACGATCGATCGCCATGGACAGCGCCTGACGAACCCGCTTGTCCTTCAGCGCACCATCGAAGTTGGACACGATGAAGGCGCTGATGCCGTAGCCGGGGCCTTCGGTCACGGTCACCGCCTCGCTCGCCCGCAACTGGTCGAGCGTGGACGCAATGATCGGATAGGCGCCGTCGATCTCGCCGGTGAGCAGACCCGAGGTGGACACCGCTTCATCGGAGACACCCTTGATGGTGATGCTCTTCAGCTTCATCGGAAGGGTCGTGTCCCAGTAGGCGTCGTTGCGGTCGAAGGTGACGCCTTCGCCCACCTTCCACGATGCCAACTTGTACGGACCGGTGCACATCACCGAACCGGCGGCGGTGCCGAAGTTGGCGCCCTGTTCCTCCACCGACTTCTGCTGCACGACAGCGCCGACCGGACCGGACAGTTCACCCAGCAGCGCCATGTCCTGGCTGGAGGTGGTGATGGTGACCTCGTGGTCGCCTGTGGCCGCGATGTCGGTGACGTTGACGAACACCGAGCCGTAGAAGCCACCGTTGGCGGGATCCTTCTGACGGTTGAGGCTGAAGACCACATCGGCGGCGGTCATCGGCGTGCCGTCCCAGAAGTTCACATCGTCGCGCAGCGTGATGACGAGCGAGGTGGGCGACGTGTACTCCGCCTTGCTCGCGAGGCCGGGGCCGTTCGTGAGGTCGGGGTTCTGACGCAGCAGCGACTCGCAGGCGATGGCCATCGCTGCGTTGTCGGGATAGTCGAACACGAAGATCGGGTCGATGGTGCTGGTCTCGCGGTACACGGCCCAGACCGCCGAGTCCTTCTCCTGCGTCGGGGCGGGGGTGAGGATGGTGTCGGCACCCTCCTTCACGCCGGCAGCCGTTTCCGGGCCGGGCGCGGCAGTGGTGTCGGTGCCACCGCCGGATGCCGCGGTGGTCTCGGTGCCGCCTGCAACGGTCGACGTCGGCGACGTGACGGGAGCCTTGGCCCCTCCGCACGCCGCCATGGTGATGGTGGCAACCAATGCAAGTGCCACCCCTGTCCGGTGTCGGACCTTCCTCATCGCTCTCCCCTTTCGTGGTGATTCATGTTGGCACCTTCGGTGGTGCCGTTCGTGTGTCCGAGACGCGCTCGCAGACCGAGCAAGTACGTCTCGAAAATCGAATCGAATGTGGTGTCCTCGTACTCGAGCGCGCCGCGAATGTCGCCGCCGTAGAGCGACCTCGACACCTCGAGTTCGAACTCCTGCGCGTCGGAGGGGAGCGACATCATCGATGCCGTCATCACCACTGCGGACAGCACTAGTTCGCCGAACGCTCGCGCCTGAACGCTCGCCTCGTGCGACGGGAATCCAGCCCGTTCAAGGATGCCGCGCACGAGCGCGACACCACGCTGTTCGTTCGGACCACCCGTGAAGCGCGTGCCCAGGTCTGCAGCGAGGGCCGGCCGCCGCAACAAGACGGTGCGCATCACCGTTGCAACGAGCCCGAGCATCGCTTCCCAGTCGTTGGTGGCTTCTGCCGCCTCCAGCGTTCCGACCATCTCGCCGAACAGCCGATCGCCGAGCACGCGAATCAGATCGTCGCGGCTGCGGTAATGCCGGTACAGGGCTGTCGGATCAGCGGACAACTCGGCCCCGAGTCGAGCCAGTGTCAGCGGGGTGAAGGGGTGTTCGAGCGTCATCCGCAATGCGGTCTCGGCAATGCCATCGCGCGACAGCACCGGACGCACCCGGCGGGTTGCGGTTTGCGTCATGCCGGACGCCACCCGGGGTTCGCCCACCAGCCGAGTTCGGCTTCCAGCGCAGCACCAACGCGGAACGCTGTGACGTCGTCGTACGTGCGCGCCACGATCTGCACGCCGGTCGGCACACCGTTCGAGGCGAACCCGCTCGGCACCGCCAGCACCGGATGCTTGCTCGCAATGTTGAACGGCAGCGTCAGCGCCGCCTGG
>CAIXIJ010000071.1 GCA_903919455.1 uncultured Acidimicrobiaceae bacterium
CCCGGATCTTCTGGCTCACTTACCGAACCACCTCGCGCTACACGTTCGGCGGTTTCTATCTCTCCCACAACCGCGACCTGCGCGCCGCCCAATCCAGGCACCCCAATCTCGTGCTGCTCGACTGGGATGCCTATACCCACGGCCAACCGTTTGCCACCCAGCAGGATTGGTTCGAGAAGGACGGCATTCACATGACCCGGAGCGGCGCGATCGCTCTGGCCTCTTTCCTCAAGAAGGCGGTCGACGGCTCCGACGTGAAGGCGTGCCAGGCAAGCCACGCCACTGCAGGCGTGGCACCGGACACGGCGGGAAACAGTCTCGTCACCGCATCGCCCGGAGGCTTCCTCGGATTCGCACCTCGACGAGTCTTCGACAGTCGCTACTTCGCACTCGGAGGTGGCCGCGGCAAGGTGGGCGCCAATCGCAAGATCTCCATCAATCTCAGCGGCCGGGTGCCTGCCGGAACCACGAGCGTGGTCGTCAGCCTTACCGCCACTCGACCGTGCGCAGCTGGCGCAGTCACCGCGTATGCGTGCGGCGTGCGGCCGACGAAAGCACAGCTACGGCTCGAAAGCGGTAGGGCAACTACAGCGACGGCCATCGTGCCGTTGTCCGGATCCACACTCTGTGTCCACACTTCGGCGGCGACCGAGCTGCAGGTCGATGTGACCGGGGCCTTTGGCGACGGCGGCGCCCTGTTCCATCCGGTGCAACCGGTGCACTGGCTGGACACGCGCGGTGTCGCAGCGCAACTGCCGAACACCGGTGCGTTGCCGAGCGGACGCCTCACCACCGTGCAGATCGGCGGACTTGGTGCCGTACCCGCCGATGCAACCGGAGCATGGATGAATCTCACCGCCTACGCCGACGGTGCCGCCGGCGCCATTGCGGTGGAACCCGGCGGGTGCGCCGATGGCGTGATGCGCACCACGACGTTGGCGGTGCCGCGTGGGCGAGCAGCGAGTGCTGCTGTTCTCGTGGCGCTCGACGGCAGCGGATCCATGTGTGTGCTCAGCACGGGCGGCCCCTTGCATGTGTCGCTCGACCTGGTCGGCTGGTTCGGCGGCACCCAGCCCGGCGGCCTCGCCTTCCAGGCCCAGGCCGTATCGCGCTTGCTGGGCGGATTCACTCCCCCCACCATCACCCCCACCAGTCCGCTGTCGGTGAATGCAGGTCAGCACCCCGTACTGAACGTCACCGCGTCGCGAAGTCTCTCCGCCGGAGACCTTCAGACCGCCCCCTGCGGTGCTACTTCCTTCACGTCTCTGCTGCGAACGGCATGGTCGGAGCCGGTCGCCAACCTCGGCACCATCGACGTGGCAGCGGGCACCAGCGTGTGTCTCCGCGCCACCACCACTGCACGCGTCATCGTCGACCGCGTCGGCGCGTTCGTGGCACCCATCGGCTGACGCTGAGGCCGGCGTTCAGGGCAGACGCAGCACGTCGCTCTCGCTGACCACCAAACCCTCGGCCAACAGCGCTGCTACGAGTGCATCAGCCGTCGCCCTGTCGCGTTGCATCACGCTGTCGGCATCGTCGCGTCGCACTGGCGCCAGCGACAGCGCCTTCATCAGCCGGCCTCTGGCCTGCCGATGGCTGCCATCGAAGCGCGCCTGGGTTCGACTGACCCCCGCCGACCCCACCGCAGGGTCGTCGCCCTCGTCATGCCAGGCGCAGGAACCAGCAAGCGGACATTCCCGACACCCGGGCGAAGTGGGTCTGCACAGCACCGCGCCGAGGTCCATGAGGCACTGATTCCACGCCCACGCGTCGCCCAACGGCGCCGCGTCGTCCGCCAGCCGTTGCACTTCTCTCGGCGTCAACCGGCGACCGTGATACCGGGCGAAGATGCGGGCGATGTTCGTGTCCACCACCGCAGCGTCGGCCTCGAACGCGAATGCCAGCACCGCTCGGGCGGTGTACGCACCCACACCGGGCAACGCCAACAACCCCTCCAACGTGACGGGGAACGCGCCGAGCCGCTCCACCTCCGCCGCCGCCGCGTGCAGATTGCGAGCACGCCGCGGGTAACCCAGACCCTGCCAGAGACGAAGCACGTCGCCCAACGGCGCCTCGGCGCACGCGCCCGTGGTGGGGAACGCCTCGAGGAACGCATGCCACTTCGGGATCACACGCGGCACCTGCGTCTGCTGCAGCATCACCTCGCTCACCAGC
>CAIXIJ010000072.1 GCA_903919455.1 uncultured Acidimicrobiaceae bacterium
GCCACGATCTTTCCCACACCGCGCGCTCGCGTCGTGGTGTTGGTGGTGTACGCCGCGGTGCCGCTGCCGTCGCAACTGCTGTCTGCGGGTCGATGGAGCGCATTGGTGTGCTACGCGATTGCCCCCTGGGTGGTGCACCTGCTGCGCCGCCTCGCCGGTCTGGATACTCGCGTGCTTGACGCCCGCCCCAACGACCCAGATGCCGATGCCGTTCGCGTGGTGCCCACCCGCAAGCGCGTGCGGATCCTGGCGCAGTTGGTGCTGATCGCTGCGGCAGGTTTTGCGTTCGCGCCGGCTTCGGCGGTGCTGCTCGTGGGCATCGGCGTGGTGCTGGCGCTGGCCACCGTGATTGCTGGCGGCCAGTGGCGACCAGCGGCGGTGATGTTCGGTGGGGCGGTGGTCGGTCTGCTGGGTGCCCTCGTGGTGAACCTTCCGTGGTCCACCACGTTCGTGGGCAGCGCTGGTTGGACCGCCATCGTCGGCGTGCCACCCACGGCAGCTCGCGGGCTCGGCATCGGCACACTGGCCCACTTCGGCGTGGGTACCTTGCAGTTTGGTGCGGTTGCCGTGGTGCTCTTCCTTCCTGTGCTCGCGGCACCTTTGGTGGCTCGCTCGTGGCGCTTCGTGTGGGCGGTCCGTGCAGCGGCGCTGGTGACGGTGTTCGGTGGTGTCGCCATCCTCGACGATCGCGCAGCGCTCCCGTTCCGCATGCCCGAGCCTGGCGTGTTGCTGGTGCCGGTGGCCGTCGGCATCGCGCTGGCAGCCGGTTGCGTGGTGGCCGCATTCGACACCGATGTGTTGACCGGCTCGTTCGGCTGGCGCCAACCGTTGGCGGTGCTGGCGATGGCCGCGATGGCGGTCGGCATTCTGCCGGGCGTGCTGTCGGTGGCCGATGGCCGCTGGAACATGCCGGGCCGCACGTTGCAGACGGTGCTGGGGGAGTTCTCATCGAACCCGCCCACTGGCGACTACCGAATCCTTTGGCTCGGCGACCCGCGGGCCATGCCGGTTGCGGGGTGGACCTATCAACCGGGTGTGGCGTACGCGGTCACCGACGACGGCCCCCTCTCGCTCGAGGACCGCTACTCGGGTACGCCTACCGACGTCGAGCAGCAGGTGGCCGATGCTGTGCGCCAGATGGCAGGCGGATTCACCCTCCGCGGCGGTCGCCTGCTTGCCCAGTACGGCATTCGGTACGTGGTGGTCCCGCTCGCTGACGGGGTGAATGGCACCATTAGCAACCCGCTGCCTGCCCCCGATGGCTTGTCCGACGTGCTCGACGACCAACTGGATCTGGCGTCCCCGCTCACGAGGCCGCCGAACTTCCTCGTCTACGAGAACACGGCCTATACCCCGACGCGAGGCATCCTCACGCCCGTGGGTGCCCAGGCGAGCGAGCAAGCCGGCAAGGAAGCCGTGGCCCAGAGCGACCTACGAGGCACCACGCCGTGGGCGATCGGTGCTCCGGACCGCGGTGATGCGGTCGGTGCGCTCACCCCGGGCTCGCTGCATATCGCCGTGCCGTTCGACCCCAACTGGCATCTCCGCGTCGATGGCGCCGAAGTGCCCGGCCGGAGGGCGTTCGGCGCCACGATGGCCTTCGACGCCACGACTGCCGGTGACGGCACGCTGTCGTACGACACGGGCGTGCAGCGGCCGCTCTGGATCATCGTGCAGTTCCTGCTGGTGGTGGCGCTGCTGTTCGCTGCCAGCCGGGTGCGGTCCACGAACCTGGTGGCTCGCCGTCGTCTGGTGGTACTCGACGACGCCACGCCGGTTGCCGACCTCACGTCGCCGTTCCCGCCACCGGTGCTCACGCAACCGGACGATCCGGACTCGCTGCACTTCATCGAAGGCGATCCGTCGTGAACCGCCGCCTTCCCGCCCTTGTCGTGTTCGTGGTGGCTCCCGTTGCTGCACTGGCAATGTTCCCCCTTGGGGTCTTCCACGAAGTGCCGCCCGCAGCCACGCCCACGTTTGCTGCCCTCGGCCAACCCACGATGCCGTTCGTACCCAGTGCCTCGTTCATCAACGCCACCTGGTTCTGCGGCGGTGTGCCGAACGCGGACGCAGCGTCGGGTGGTTCGGTCACGGTGGCGAACCCCACGGACGCCCCACTGAGCGGGCAGATCACGGTGTTCTCCGACGCCGACGGCACGACCGCCATCGAAGCTCCATTCCAGGTGCCACCGCGAGAGACGTTCCGCCAGGTGCTGTCGGAGATGCAACCCAAGGGTGGCTACCTCTCGGCAATGGTGGAGGTCGCGGGCGGCGGCGGCTTCGTCGAGCAACTCGCGGCCACCGACGACGGCAATGCAGTGAGTCCGTGCTCGAACAGCACGTCATCGAACTGGTACTTCGCCGACAACTACACGCTGAATGGCAGCACCGAGGATCTGGTCGTCACCAACCCCTTCCCTGACGACGCCATCTTGAACCTCACCTTCGCCAGCAACGACGGCACGCGTCGCCCTCCTGCGCTGCAGGGTTTGCCGGTACGAGGTAACTCGATCATCGTCATCTCACAGGACAAGTTGGCCAAGGACGAAGCCGTGCTGGCGGTCACCATCAATGCCAGCCGTGGCCGCGTCGTGGCGGCGCGGGCCCAGCACTACCGCGGCGAGCGATCGGGATTCTCGCTGTCGCTCGGTGCGCCGTCCGTGTCGGCTGAGTGGTGGTTCGCCGATGGCGAGGCAGGCCCCGACGTCACCTTCGAGCGGTACAGCATCTACAACCCGACCGACGCCGATGTGTCGGTCACCACGAACTTCTGGGGGCTGCAGGATCACCCCGAGTTCGTCGGCGTCCGCACCGACACCGTGCCGGCAGGCAACGTCATCTCCTTCACCACTGCCGATTTCACCGGCCTACCCGACGGCCGTCACGGCATGACCTTCTCCACGGAGAGCGATGCGGCGATCGTGGTGGAGCGAGGCATTACCCGCAGGGCGGGCGATGGATTCGCCACGTCGGTGGTGTTCGGTGCTCCGCAGGTGTTCGGCGGCTACACGCGTTGGAGCATGGCCATCGGCACGGATCTGGCGGTCGACAACGTGCTGTCGGTGATGAACCTCGACTTCCTCGATGGCACGGTCACGGTGAAGGCGCTCGGACCCGGCGGTGAGGTGGCGATCCCCGGCCTGGAGGCAGTGCCGTTGCCGAAGTCGGGTGTCCTCGACCTCACGATTCCCGACCAAGCGGCGGCGCTGGGCGTGCCGCTGATCGTGGAGTCCACGCAGCGCATCGTCGTGGAACGCAAGTTGCCCCGCGGTGGCGACCTGCGGGGCCGGAGCGGCTCGCTGGCGATGCCGGGCTGACCCACATGACGCAATTGCTGATCGCCGTCGTGGTCGCCGCTGGTGCGGTGGGAGTGGGGTTGGTGCTGCGCCGTCGGCGCACGGTGGCCGCACCGACGCAACCGTCGATGGTGGTGCCGGCACAACTGGATCGCGCCGATTTCCCGGAGTCCACGGCACCTTGGATCGTGGTGGTGTTCTCCTCGGCGTCGTGTCACTCCTGCGCCGATGTGGTGCGCAAGGCCCAGGTGCTGGCGTCGTCACAGGTGGCGGTTGTGGATGTGGAGTTCGGCGCCATGCCGGCACTGCATCGCAAGTACGACATTCAGGCCGTGCCGATGGTGGCAATCGCCGACGCCGAGGGCGTGGTGCATCGGGGTTTCGCAGGGCTGGTGTCGGCTACCGACCTCTGGGCTGCGGTGGCAGAGGCACGTGAACCGGGCACTTCGCCCGAGCCGGAACTGGGTGCTTAGCCCTCGACGGGCGTGTGCGCCTCGGGGCTGATGCTGTCGCCGAAGCTGTCCTGCAGCAGGCGGGCCACGTCGGCCCCATCGATGGTTTCGCGCTCGAGCAGTTCCTCGGCTACAGCGTCGAGTGCCACACGATGCTTGCGCAGCAACTCGGTTGCCCGGGCCTCCTGCTCGTGCAGGATGCGGGCGATTTCGCCGTCGATCATCTTGGCGGTGTCGTCGCTGTACTCGCGGCCCTGGGTCATGAGGTCTTCGCCCAGGAACACCTGCTGATGACCGCTCCAGGCCATCGGGCCGACGGCGTCGGACATGCCCCACTCGCGCACCATGCGGCGAGCGATGCTGGTGGCCTGCTCGAGGTCGTTGGCTGCGCCGGAGTTGAGGTGACCGAACACGATCTTCTCGGCCACGCGGCCGCCCATGGCCCGGCAGATGACGTCCTCGAAGTACTCCTTGGAGTACGTGTGACGCTCTTCGGGCAGGCTCCAGGTGACACCGAGTGCCATGCCGCGGGGGAGGATGGTGACCTTGTGCAGTGGGTCGGCGTGCGGCAGCACCACGGTGAGGATGGCGTGACCACCTTCGTGGATAGCCGTGGCGCGACGCTCTTCGGCGCTGAGCACCAGGCTCTCGCGGCGGGCGCCCATCACCACGCGGTCGCGGGCGTTCTCGAAGTCGATGCGCTCGACCTGCTTGCTGCCACGGCGCACCGCGAACAGGGCCGCTTCGTTCACCAGGTTGGCGAGGTCGGCGCCGCTCATGCCGGGCGTGGCCTTCGACATCACTTCGAGGTCCACGTCGGGGCCCATCCGCTTGTCGCGGCTGTGCACCTTCAAGATGGCAAGGCGCTCTTCGTTCTCGGGCAACGGCACCACGATCTGACGATCGAAACGACCCGGGCGTAGCAGTGCGGGGTCGAGGATGTCGGGGCGGTTCGTGGCGGCGAGGATGACGATGCCCTCGCTGGTCTCGAAGCCGTCCATCTCGGCGAGCATTTGGTTCAGCGTCTGCTCGCGCTCGTCGTGCCCACCACCGAGGCCGGCGCCGCGCTTGCGGCCGATGGAGTCGATCTCGTCGATGAAGATGATGGCTCGGCCAAGCTTGCGGGCCTGGGCGAAGAGGTCGCGAACGCGGCTTGCGCCCACGCCCACGAACATCTCCATGAAGTCGGAACCCGTGACGCTGAGGAAGCCCACGCCGGCCTCGCCAGCCACCGCACGGGCGAACAGGGTCTTGCCGGTGCCGGGAGGACCCACGAGCAGCATGCCCTTGGGCACGCGGGCGCCGATCTCCTTGAACCGCTCGGGCATGCGCAGGAAGTCGACCACTTCGGTGATCTCCTGCTTCACACCTTCGTAGCCGGCGATGTCGGAGAACGTGGTGCTCGGCTTATCGGCCGAGTACGTCTTGGCGCGGCTACGCCCTATGGACATCACGTTGCCCATCTGGCCCTGGGCTCGCTTATTCATCCAGACGAGGAATCCGATGATGAGGATGAACGGCAGCAACAGGCTGGCCCAGCTGAGGAGCCAGTTGCTCGAAGGCTCCTTCGTCGTCCAATCGACGTTGTGCTCCTTGAGCGTGGCGGTCTCGGATTCGTTGGGGAAACTGTCGCGGACGGTGGACGTGAACTTGGTGCCGTCGGTGAGTTCGCCCGAGATGGTGTTGGTGCCGTTGGTGAGGTCGAAGCTCGTTACCTTGTCGCCCTGCACCGCGGCCATGAACTGCGTGTAGCTGAGTTCGTCGTCGGTGGTGCCCGGCCACACCTGGTTGAGCACCAGCGTGCCCACGAGCACGGCGAGGAGCACGGGAATGGCCCAACGGGGCCAGCCCCCGACCGGACGCTTGCTGCCACCCTGAGGCGGCTGTGAACCCGGCTGCTGGCCGCCGCGGCCAGGGGGAGGCGGCGGGGGCGGCGGAGGGAGGTTACTCATGGCCACATGCTAGGGGCATCCACCACCTGCCGCGCCGTCGGGCTTAGCCTCTGGAAATGCGTCGGCAGTGCTCCCGCTCCGGATGCGCCGAAGAGGCCATCACCACTCTCTCGTACCAGTACGCCCGATCCCTCGTGTGGCTCGACGACTTGTCCGACGAACGAGATCCTCACAGCTACGACCTGTGTCAGCGCCACACGGCGCGCCTGTCGGTGCCGAACGGTTGGCGTCTCGAGGACCGTCGCTCCCGGCGCCAACTCGCGTACGCCGTGGCTCCTCGTCTTGCGGGCTGAGCCACCGCCTCGAGCCGCGGTACCGCTGCAGCAGGCCTGCCTGCTGTGGTTCGGAGCCTGGTCCGTAGGGCAGGTGGTCGCCGCTGCCGTCGCCGCGTCGTCGGGTTACACCGACCTTGGCGAGGCCGGGCCGGGCTGGTTGTTCGGCGTGGCGTTGGCGGGCTGGGTGCCGCTGCTGGTGGCGCTGTTCGCCGCCGGTCGACGCTGGGGTGTTGGGTCATTCGCCACCGATTGGGGACTGACGTTTCGGCCGTCGGATCTGCTGGGCATTCCCATCGGTGCGGTCACGCAGCTGGCACTCGTGCCGGCGGTGTATTGGCCGTTGCGGGCGGTGTGGCCCGACACGTTCTCGCAAGATCGGCTGGAGCAACGGGCCAAGGATCTGTACACGCATGCATCGGGCGCCGGCTTGGTGCTGTTGGTCGTCGTGGTGGTCATCGGTGCGCCGCTGGTGGAGGAGCTCGTGTACCGCGGGCTGCTACAGGGTGCGTTCACCCGGCGATTCGGTGACGCCGCCGGTCTAGTGCTCGTGGCGCTGTGGTTCGCCGTCATCCACTTCCAGCCGGTGGAGATCCCTGGCCTGTTTGTGGTGGGTCTGGTGCTCGGCGCATGTGCCCTGTTCACACGCCGCCTCGGCCTTGGTGTGGTGTCGCACATGGCGTTCAACGCCACCGGTCTCGTCCTGGTCGCGGTGGCGTGATGGGCGCGCAGCGTCGTGGCATGGAACAATGCCGGACGAAATGACTGATCTCACCGACGACCAGATCAATGACCTGCCAGCCGACGGGCTGTGGCAGCGCATCATTCGCCGACCCTCCACTTGGCTCAACGCGCCATGGCCGGCGGCGCGGATCGTGCAGTACCTCACCGCGCTCATCGTGGTGGGCGGCTGCACCTTCGCCGTCCTACAGGTGATCCACCTCGATCTCGTGTTCACGAACAACACGCCTACGGGCGGCGACATGGGTGCCCACGTGATGGCCCCGGCGTTCCTGCGCGACCACCTTCTCCCGAACTTCCAGATCCAGGGCTGGAGCAACTACTGGTACAACGGCTTCCCGCTGTACCGCTTCTACATGGTCGTTCCGGCCTTGATGATCGTGCTGTTGAACGTGGTGCTGCCGTATGGCATCGCCTTCAAAGTGGTGGCGTGCCTCGGCGTGGTCACTCTGCCGTTCTGCTGCTGGGCCTTCGGCCGACTGTCGAAGTTCGCGTACCCCATCCCGGAACTGATGTCGCTGGCTGCCATCGCCTTCCTCTTCGATGAGAGCTTCAGCATCTACGGCGGCAACGTGAAGAGCACGATGGCGGGGGAGTTCTCCTTCTCCATCGCGTTGTCGTTCGCCATGCTGGGTCTGGGCCTGTTCGCCGCCGGCCTGCGCACCGGCAAGTACCGCAACTGGACCGCCATCGTGCTGGCCCTCGCCATGTTGTCGCACGGCATCGTGCTGATCTTCGTGGTGCTCGGCGCGCTGTTGATGTGGCTGGTCTGGATGGACAAGAGTCGCTTCTTCTACGGACTTACGATGGGCATCACGGCGCTGTGCCTCAGCGCGTTCTGGGTGGTGCCATTCCTGTTCAACCACCAGTACATGACCGACATGAAGTACGGCTTCCGCCCCGACGGAGCCAACGACAGCTTCTGGGACATGTTCTTCCAATGGCCCACGTTCCTCGACGTCCTCGTATCGGGTTTCGCGTTGCTCGGCTTCGTGTCGAGCGTGGTGAAGCGCAACCTCATGGGTGCCTGGCTGGGCATCATGTGCGTTGCGCTCATGGCCGCCACCTACCTGGCGCGCGACAGCCTGCCCGTGATCGGGCTGCTGTGGAACCCGCGTCTGCTGCCGTTCCTGTATCTCGTGCGTCTGCTGCTGTGCATGGTGGGTGTGGTCGACATGGTGCATTTCGTGCTCCAGGCGGCGCGAGGCCGCGCGCTCACCTCGGGCGATCTGTGGGTGTCGGGTGCCATTACCGCCCTGGTGGTGGGTCTGCTGGTGCTGGTGATGGAGGGCTTCCTGTTTCAAGAGGTTCCGGGTGCCCGGTTCGCCACCAAGAACGACAAGAGCGTGTACACCTGGGGCTTTGCCGGATGGGACCCCATCACCCTCACGCCGTCGGCGAAGGATGCGCTGTCCGATGGCTGGACCAGTTACAACTTCAACGGCTACGAGGGCCGTCCGGCGTACGGCGAATACAAGGCTTTGGTCGACACCATGGCCGACCTCGGTAAGGATCCGCAGTACGGATGCGGGCGAGCGCTGTGGGAGAACAACGGCGACACGGGGGCCTACGGCACCACGATGGCGCTGATGCTGCTGCCGCACTGGACCGACGGCTGTATCGCCAGCCAGGAAGGCTTGTTCTTCGAAGCCTCGGGTACCACGCCCTACCACTTCCTCTCCGCTGCGGCCATGAGCGCCAACAGCTCGAACCCGGTGCGCGAGTTGCGCTACACCGACAACAACGCGGCGGTCGGTGTGCCAATGCTGCAGAAGATGGGCATCAAGTACTTGATGGTCTTCACCAGCAAGGCCAAGACCCAGGCCGACACCCGCAGCGATCTCACCCTCGTGCGCCAGAGCGGGCCGTGGAAGATCTACACCGTGAGCGAGAGTCCGGTGGTGCAGCCGCTCACGGTGCAGCCGGTGGTGGTGAACCCGCGCAGCGGCGATCAGCGCGAACGGCACCTCGAGCTCGGTACCAGTTGGTTCCAGAACCCCGACGAATGGGCCGCGCTGCCGGCCGACGACGGCCCCGCCGAATGGCAGCGCATCGATGTGGATGTGGACCTCAACCGACGGGTGGGCAACGAACCGCTGGAACCCGGTCGCAAGGTGGACATCGTGGTGCCCACACAGACCATCGTGCCCAAGCAACTGGACCCCATCACGGTGTCCAACTACGTGCTGGGCGAGCAGGATCTGAGCTTCGACGTGTCGAAGCCTGGCGTCCCAGTGCTCGTGAAGGTGAGCTACTTCCCGAACTGGAAGGTCGACGGCGCGCAGGGGCCGTATCGCGTCTCGCCGAACTTCATGGTGGTGGTGCCTACCAGCACGCATGTGCGCCTGCACTACGACTCGCTGAGCACCACCGACATGGCTGCGTACCTGCTCACATTCCTTGGTATCGGCCTGCTGTTCTTCTGGCGGTTCAAGAAGGGCGACGTGCAGCATCTCTCGCCGCACCCGTTCATGCCGGTGGCGGCGGATACCGGCGACGACCTGTGGCAGGAGCAGGGTGACGACACGATGCTCGATGTCACCTGGAGTGATTCGATCTTCGAGTTGCCACCTGACGTGGCGGACCCGACGCCGCCGGAGGGGTCCACCGGGTCTGCCGGTACCGTGTAGGTCCGCATGGCTCCCACCGATTCGCGGGTGCTCGCCGACATCATCAAGGCGTACGACGTCCGCGGCACCGTCCCAGATCAACTCAACACCGACGTGGCGTACGCGCTAGGTGTTGCCTTCGCTCGCTTCTGCGGAACGCAGCGCCTCATCGTGGCTCGCGACATGCGGCCATCGGGTCCGGAACTGGTCGACGCGTTTGCGCGCGGTGTGATGGAGCAGGGCATCGATGTGGTGGACCTCGGTCTCGCCAGCACCGACTTGATGTACTACGCGGCCGGCACGCTCGACGCCCCCGGGGCGATGTTCACGGCGTCGCACAACCCGGCTCAGTACAACGGCGTGAAGTTCTGCCTGGCCGGCGCCAAGCCCGTCGGTCAGGACACGGGCCTCGAGGTTGTGCGTGCCACCGCCACCGACGTGCTCGAGGGGCGCTGCCCGCCGCCTGCGGCGCGTGCGGGCAGCCTCACCACCAAGAACCTTCTCGGCGCGTTCGCCGACCACGTCGTGTCGTTCATCGACCTGCCGAAACTGCGACCGCTGAAGGTGGTCGCCGACACAGCGAACGGCATGGGCGGCCTCGTGGTGCCGGCGGTGTTCGAACGCATTCCGCAGGTCACCCTCGAGGTGATGTACGGAGAACTCGACGGCACGTTCCCGAACCACCCTGCCGACCCTCTGCAGCCCGCGAACCAACGCGACCTGCAGGCGCGGGTGCTATCCGGTGGCTTCGATGTCGGCCTTGCTTTCGACGGCGATGCCGACCGCGTGTTCGTGGTGGACGAGACGGGTCGTGGCCTCAGTGGGTCCACCACCACGGCCATCCTGGCGGCGGGCGTGCTGCGCACGAACCCTGGCGCCACCATCCTGCACAACCTCATCTGCTCGCGGGCGGTGCCCGAAGTAATCCGCGAGCACGGCGGAGTTCCGGTGCGCACCAAGGTGGGTCACTCGTTCATCAAGCAACTCATGGCCGACACGGGCGCAGTGTTCGGTGGCGAGCACTCCGCCCACTACTACTTCCTGCGGAACTTCCGTGCCGACAGTGGCCTCATCGCGAGCATGCTGATGCTGAACGAGATCAGCCTCGCGAACACGAACCTTTCCGCGCTGCGCCGTCCGTTCGAGCGCTACTCGTCGAGTGGCGAGATCAACACTTCGGTAAACGACCCGCAGGTGACGATCGACTATGTGGCGCAGCACTTCGCCGGGTTCACCCAAGATCGCCTCGACGGACTTACTGTTGATTGCGGCCCGTGGTGGTTCAACCTGCGTCCATCGAACACCGAGCCGCTGCTGCGGCTCAACCTCGAAGCACCCGACCGCGACTCGTGCGACCAGCACGTGGCCGAACTGCTCGCGTTGATCACGAGCATCTGACGTTCATAGGAGACACCAATGGCACTCGACCCTCGCCTTCTCGCCGTGTTGGCATGCCCCGTGGACAAGGGCCCGCTCTACTACCTCGGTGACGAGGGAGGCCTGTACAACCCCCGGCTGCATCGGCGCTACGTCGTGCAGAACGGCATCCCGGTGATGTTGCCCGACGAGGCCGTCGAAGTGGCTGCCGAGGAAGCAGCGTCGCTCGACGCGCGGATCGCATCCGGCGACCTCACGCCCACGTTCGCTGCCTGACGGCCACCCCGCCGGCAACGCTGGTAGGTTCACCGAATATGAAGGGTGATCGCTCCCTCCGGGGCCTCCTGCTGGCTGCCGCTCTGGGCATCGCTGCGCTGGGTGTGGTCTCCCAGGCGGCCACCGTCGCCGCAGTGGTGCCCACGTGCACCCTGTGCGCCGGAGGCGAGTACCAAGCGTTGTCGGTGCCGCTGCGTGTGTTCAGCACCGCCCCGAACACCAATGACGTGGCACCTATTGGGCGCAAGGCCATCGGTGTAGGTGGCGGCACCCCGTTCACCATCGACCTGCTCGGTCTCGGGGCTCCTACGTTCGCGCACCGTTGGTTGCCCGGCACGGTCGCATCGGCAGGCGACGTGCTCGGCGTGATGGTCAGCCTCACCGTGCTGGCCCCCACACAGACCGGCAGCCTCACGGCCTACGCCGCAGGCAGCGCGAAGCCGATTGCCAAGAGTGTGAACTTCGTGCGCGGACACTCGGTCTCAAACACGGTGCTGGTGCGCACGAACTCGGCCGGCAGTCTCACGCTGTCGTTGGCGGGCGCCACAGCCGGCCTGGCGAACGTGACGGTCGACGTGCTCGGCTGGTTCTCGGCCAGCACCTTCACCAAGGGCACCCCCGACGATCTCACCGACGAACGTGGGGCTCGGTTGAGCAACATCACCCGCGCTCGCGTGCTCGACACCCGAAACGGTGCGGCGGCCGACACCCCACTGGGGCCGGGTGTATCCCTCACGCTTCCCGTTGCAGGGGCCCCTACGGGCGCGGTGGCGGTACTTCTGAACCTCACGGCCATTCAGCCCACGGCCACCACCATGCTCGCAGTGGTGCCCACAGCATTGAAGCCCGGAAGGGCGCCCGGCACTCAGAACCTGAACCTTCGTGCTGGTGCTACCCAATCGGTGTTGGTCCCGGCCCGCATCGGCCCCGGTGGCAGCGTGCGCATCTACAACCGGTCGGGCAACACCAACGTCACGGTCGACGTGATGGGCTATTTCACGCTGGGAGCCCTTGAAACCACCCGAGCCGGGCGTGTGGTTCCCTTGACGTTGCCGTTCCGGTCGTTCGACACGAGCGCAGCCGCGTTCGGGAAGGTTCCCCTGGGGCCGGGGCAGGCGGAGGACTGGAGTTTTGCAGCGTTCTCCAACAGCGTGAACATCGGCGGTTCGCCACTGGGTAAGCAGACGGCCTTGCTCGGCAACCTCACCAATGCCAGCCTGGCTCGCTCGATCAGCACGGTGCCGGTCACCAGTGCCCTCACGATGTATCCCAAGCCTGCCGCCGCGAGCACGAAGCCGCCCGTCATCAGCAACCTCGCATCCGTAGAGGGTTCGCCCGTATCGAACCTCACGGTTGCCACCTTCGACGCCAAACAGATCGTGCGGGTCTACAACGCAAAGGGTTACGCCCACTACGCGTTCGATGTGTATGCCGTGGTGTTGGGCGACTGAAACACTAGGCTTCGTGGCCGCTCGGGCTGATCAGAGAGCTGCCAGTTGGCACCGGCCCGGTTCCACATCCGTTCACTGTTCCCGGAGGAACCACCCATGTCGTCGCTTGCTGCGCGCCGCGATTATCGCGTCGCCGATCTCTCCCTTGCCCCGTTCGGTCGCAAGGAGATTCACCTTGCCGAACACGAAATGCCCGGTCTGCGCGCGCTCCGCAAGGAGTTCGGCCCGCTGAAGCCGCTGAAGGGCGCCCGCATCTCGGGTTCCCTGCACATGACCATCCAGACCGCCGTCCTCATCGAGACGCTCGTGGAGCTGGGCGCCGAGGTGCGCTGGGCCAGCTGCAACATCTTCTCCACTCAGGATCACGCCGCTGCCGCAGTGGCTGTGGGCCCCAACGGCACCCCCGACGACCCGCAGGGCGTGCCGGTGTTTGCCTGGAAGGGCGAGACGCTGGAGGAGTACTGGTGGTGCACCGAGCAGATGATGACGTGGCCGGCCGGTCCCACTGGCGAGAGCAACGAAGCCAACATGATCCTCGACGACGGCGGCGACGCCACGCTGCTGCTGCACAAGGGTGTGGAGTTCGAGGCCAGCGGTGAGGTGCCCGACCCCACCACGGCGAGCAACGCCGAGTTCGCCATCGTGCTCGGTCTGCTGCAGCGCTCGCTGAAGACCGACCCGACGAAGTGGACCCGCATGGCCAAGGCCATCAAGGGCGTCACCGAGGAGACCACCACCGGCGTGATGCGTTTGTACAAGATGCACGAGAAGGGCGAGCTGCTCTTCCCGGCCATCAACGTGAACGACTCGGTCACCAAGAGCAAGTTCGACAACCTCTACGGCTGCCGCCACTCGCTCATCGACGCCATCTGCCGCGCCACCGACGTGATGATCGCTGGCAAGGTGGCCGTGGTTGCCGGTTACGGCGACGTGGGTAAGGGCTGTGCCCAGGCGCTCACCGGCCAGGGTGCTCGCGTCATCATCACCGAGATCGACCCCATCAACGCCCTGCAGGCCGCGATGGAGGGCTACCAGGTCACCACTCTGGAGGACGTGGTCAGCTCGGTCGACATCTTCGTGTCGAGCACCGGCAACGACCACATCATCACCGTGGACCACATGCACAAGATGAAGCACAACGCCATCGTGTGCAACATCGGCCACTTCGACAGCGAGATCGACATGGCCGGCCTCGCCCGCAGCGGCGCCACCAGGGACGAACTGAAGCCGGGCACCGACCTCTGGACGTTCGACGACGGCCACAGCGTCATCGTGCTCGCTGAGGGTCGCCTCGTGAACCTCGGTTGCGCCACCGGCCACCCGAGTTTCGTGATGAGCTGCTCGTTCAGTAACCAGGTGATCGCCCAGATGGAGCTATTCGCCAACACCGATCAGTATCCGCTCGGCGTGTACGTGCTGCCCAAGAAGCTCGACGAGAAGGTTGCCCGCCTGCACCTCGACGCGCTGGGCGTGAAGCTCACCAAGCTCACCGATGAGCAGGCCGAGTACCTGGGCGTCGACCCCAGCGGCCCCTTCAAGAGCGAGCACTACCGCTACTGATGTGACGCTGGCCAGCGCTCAGTGAGCGTTGGCCAGCACCGTCACGTCGTTGCGCAGCCGCAGCCGGGGCAGGAACACCTGCACCAGCGGCCCGATGCCGAACGTGAACGCCACGGTGCCGAGGCCGATGCTGCCACCGAGCAGCAATCCGGCCACCAGCACCACGGCTTCGATGCTGGTGCGGGCCACGCGCACGCTGATGCCGCGCTTGGACAGGCCCAGCATCAGGCCGTCGCGAGGGCCCGAGCCGAGGCCGGCGCCGATGTACAGACCGGAACCGACAGCCACGCTGAGCAGGCCGCCCAGCATGTACGGCACGCGCAACCACAGCAGGTTGGTGGTGGGGAGGTGGTCGCTGAGCAGGAACACCACCAGTCCGATCTCGATGGCGTTCATCACCGTGCCCCAGCCGAGTCGCTCCTTCAGCGGGATCCAGAGCAGCAGGATGCACACCCCCGTGATCTCGATGATGATGCCGATGGGGATTCCCGTCTTCTTACTGAGTCCCTGGTGAAAGATGTCCCAGGCGGCGAGGCCGAGGTCGGCAGCGAGAAACATGCTGATGCCGAGGCCGAAGAAGGCCAGCCCCACGAAACAGCGCACGAACCGCTCGGGTAGGCGGTCCTTGGGCAGGGGCAGGAACATTGCGCCGACGCTACCCGGGGAACCGTGTCACACCCCTCTGGTTTGCTGATCGCATGCTGCTCACTCCTTCCTGTGCCGGGTGCAACCAGACCGGCGACGTGCTGTGCCGGCGCTGCCGGTTCACGCTGGCCAGTACCCGCATCCATCGTGGCGATGGTGGGGTGATGGCCGCGCTGCCCTTCGAGGGCATCGGCCGGCAGGTGGTGCTGGGCTTGAAGTACCGCAATCGTCGCGGCGTGGCCAAACAGTTGGCACACCTCATGGTTCGCCGCCTGCACCTCGGGGGAGTGCAACTGGTCACGTGGGCTCCCACCAGTCCGGCGCGAACGCGTGCTCGTGGGTACGACCAGGCCGAGTTGCTCGCTCGGGCAGTGGCGAAAGAGCTGGGAGTGCCCTGCCGGCGGTTGCTGTACCGCTCGCACGGGGCCCCGCAGACGGGCCATTCGCGTGCCGAGCGGCTACAGGGGCCGTCATTCCGTGCCCGATCACCTCGACAGGGGCTGCGCGTGCTCTTGGTCGACGATGTGGTCACCACGGGGGCCACGCTGTTGTCTGCCTGCGAGGCGCTGTTGCAGGCTGGCGTCGCAGAGGTGGTCTGCGCGGCCGCTGCCGCCACCCCCGACGCGAGGGGTCAGGCGAGGCCGGCCCAGTCGCGCACCGTCGCCACGGCAGGCAGCGGGTCTTCTTCCACCAGCACGCCACGCATGCCCACTCGGTCGGCAGCATCCACGTTCGACTGCACGTCGTCCAGGAATGCCGTGCTGCCCGCATCGGCGCCCAACCTGGCCAGGGCCAGCTGATAGATGGCGGGGTTGGGCTTGCGCATACCCACCTCGTGGCTGTCCACCACGTCGTCGAACAGGGCGTCGAAATCCATCATCGTGCGCCAGCCGTCGCGGAACTCGGCCACATTGTTGGTGAGCACCCCGAGACGCACCCCGGCGGCCTTCAGATCGTGCACCAGCTGCACCACCGGCTCGTTGGGCAAGAAACGGAACATCGGCGCACCACCAGGCGGCGGGGGAGGCACCTCGATGCCGGCAGCCGCCAGCGCGTCCTTGTTCAGCGCTCGGTTCTCAGCCATGGTGATCTCGCCGCGCTCGAGCCGATGCCACGGGTGGTCGCTGTCGGCGCCGTAATCGCCGATGAGGATCGACTTCACCAGGTCGGGGTCGGCATTCGGGAAGCGAGCAGTGAAGTCGCTGTGCCGGCCGGTTGCGGCCAGTACGCCGCCGAGGTCGAAGATCACGGTGTCGATGCGTGCCATAGAGCAATGAGTTTGGCCGTGTCACCTGCCCGCGGACGACTCGTACCCCCAGATAGGCTTCGGCCCCGCATGGGCATTCTCGACAAGATCCTCCGCGCGGGTGAAGGCAAGAAGCTGAAGGCCCTCCAGGGCCTCGTTCCCGA
The DNA here is from genome assembly GCA_903919455.1 of uncultured Acidimicrobiaceae bacterium. Lineage (GTDB taxonomy): Bacteria > Actinomycetota > Acidimicrobiia > Acidimicrobiales > Ilumatobacteraceae > UBA668. Next base: position 16,042 of record CAIXIJ010000072.1, read on the forward strand.
CATCAACGCGCACGAAGCGGCCATCAAGGCGCTCAGCGACGATGCCCTGCGGGGCAAGACCGCCGAGTTCCGAAACCGGCTCGACCGAGGTGAGTCGCTCGACGACCTCCTCATCGAAGCGTTCGCCGTCACCCGCGAAGCCGCCAGCCGCGTCATCGGCCAGCGCCACTTCGACGTGCAGCTCATGGGTGGTGCCGCACTCCACTTCGGCTGGGTGGCCGAGATGAAGACCGGTGAGGGCAAGACGCTGGTCAGCACGCTGCCGGCCTACCTGAACGGCTTGTCGGGTAAGGGCGTGCACGTGATCACCGTGAACGACTACCTCGCTCGTTTCCATGCCGAATGGATGGGGCGCATTCACAACTGGCTGGGCCTCGAAGTCGGCCTGATCATTCCCGGTTTCAAGGAGCGTCCGGCGGAGAAGCGGCTGAGCTACGCCGCCGACATCACCTACGGCACGAACAACGAGTTCGGCTTCGACTATCTCCGCGACAACATGGCCAACACGCTCGACGACAAGGTGCAGCGCGGCCACAACTTTGCTGTTGTCGACGAAGTGGACTCCATCCTCATCGACGAGGCCCGTACCCCGCTCATCATCAGTGGGCGAGTGGCCGACGCCGCCAAGCTCTACTACCGCTTTGCCAGCATCGTGCGCTCGCTCGTGCGCGACGTGGACTACGAGGTGGAAGAAGACAAGCGCGTGGTGGTGCCGCTGGAAGCTGGCATCGAGAAGGTCGAGAGCGCACTTGGAATTGCGAACCTCTACGACGAAGTGCAGCAGAACCTGGTGCACCAGCTGTCGGTGGCACTGAAGGCCAAGGAGCTCTACAAGCGCGACAAGGATTACATCATCCAGAACGGCGAGGTGAAGATCGTCGACGAGTTCACCGGTCGCGTGCTCGACGGTCGCCGCTGGAGCGAAGGCATCCACCAAGCCGTGGAGGCCAAGGAGGGGGTGAAGATCAAGGAAGAGAATCAGACGCTCGCCACGATCACCCTCCAGAACTACTTCCGCATGTACGACAAGCTCGCCGGCATGACCGGTACTGCTCAAACCGAAGCTGCCGAACTGGGCAACACCTACGAATTGCAAGTGGTTCCCATCCCCACGAACAAGCCGACGGTGCGCGACGACGAGGCCGACCTCATCTACAAGAGCGAAGAGGCGAAGTTCAACGCTGTGGTGGCCGACATTCTCGAGCGCCACGAGAAGGGCCAGCCCATCTTGGTGGGCACCGTCAGCGTGGAGAAGAGCGAACTGCTCGCCCGTCAACTCAGCCAGCGCGGCATCGCTCACGAGGTATTGAACGCCAAGCAACACACCCGTGAAGCCATGATCGTGGCTCAGGCCGGTCGCCTCGGTGCCGTCACCGTTTCCACCAACATGGCCGGTCGTGGCGTCGACATTCTCCTCGGCGGTAACCCTGAAGGTCTGGCCCGTCACGAGGCGTTGAAGGAGGGTTTCGCCCCCGAGATGCTCGAGGACGACTTCTCTTTGCCGATGCCGATCGACGAGATGCCCGAGGAGTTCCAGACCGCACGCACTGCGGCGCAGGCCCGTTACAACGAGTTGCTGCAGGGCTTCAAGGTCCAGTGCAAGGCCGAAGGCGACGAGGTGCGTGCCGTTGGCGGTCTCTACGTGCTCGGCACCGAGCGCCACGAGAGTCGCCGTATCGACAACCAGTTGCGTGGTCGTGCGGGCCGCCAGGGCGACCCGGGTGCCAGCCGCTTCTATCTCAGCCTCGACGACGAACTGATGCGTCTGTTTGCCACCGGTGCGTTGAGCTGGGTGATGGGCCGAGCCCTGCCCGACGACGAAGCCATCGAAGCCAAGATGGTCAGCAAGGCCATCGAGCGTGCTCAGACCACGGTCGAGCAGCGCAACGCCGAAATCCGCAAGAACGTGTTGAAGTACGACGAGGTGATGAACGAGCAGCGCAAGGTGATCTACGCGCGCCGCGACCAGATCCTCGAAGGGGCCGACCTGAAGTCCGCAGCGATGGAGTATCTCTCCGATGCAGTGGACGCCATCATCGATACCCACTGTGTGAGCGAGGCGCCCGACGAATGGGATCTCGATGGCTTGGTGAAGGAACTGAAGACGTACTGGCCAAACGAGATCGAGGAGGCGCAGCTCACCAAGTTCGACGATGCCGACGACATCTACGACCTTGTGATGGCCGACGCGAAGACCTTCTACGAACGTCGTGAGGAAGAGCTCACCCCCGACGTCATGCGCGACGTGGAGCGCCAGGTGATGCTGCGCATCATCGACCAGCGCTGGCGCGAACATCTCGAGGAGATGGACTACCTCCAGGAGGGCATCAACCTCCGTGCGATGGGCCAGAAGGACCCGCTCACCGAGTGGCAGCGCGAGGGCTTCGAGATGTTCGGCCAGATGATGAAGGGCATCGCGCAGGATTTCGTGAAGTACGTCATGCACGTGCAGGTCGTCCGCAACGAAGAGCCCGCCCCTGTCGTGCAGAACCTTCAGCAGACGTCGAGCGACAATGCCCCGGCACCCAGCGCTCTGCAGGCGTCGGGCGATGTCGATGCACCGCCGGCCGCCCCCGCACCCGCCAAGCAGCAGACCGTGGTGAAGGACGAATGGTCCAAGACACCGCGCAACGCTCCCTGCCCCTGCGGAAGCGGCAAGAAGTTCAAGCTGTGCCACGGCGCCACGCTCTGACGGGTTCTTCCACATGCGCGACTTCTCCGATGACCTCAAGGATCTGAAGCGCCGACTCGGCGAGGCCGACGGCTACCTGAAGATTCCCTTCACCAGGGCCCGGCTCACCGAGCTGGAGTTCGAGGTGGCGCGCCCCGACCTGTGGGACGACCAGGAACTCGCGAAGAAGATCAACGCGGAGTACGCGAATGCCAAAGGCGACATCGACACCTTCGATTCGCTCAGCAGCGATCTCGACGATGTGGAGTTGTTGCACGAGATGGCCCGCGAAGTCGACGATGAGTCGCAAGAGGGCGATATCGCCGCTGCGGTCACCAGCATCGATGGGCAGCTGCGCCAACTCGACCTGCGCAGCCTGTTCACGGGCGAGCACGACGAGGTGGACTGCATCGTGCAGATCAACGCCAAGGATGGCGGTGTGGATGCGCAGGACTGGGCCGAGATCCTGCTGCGCATGTACTCCCGCTGGGCTGAGCGCCGTGGTTTCGCCATCGAGATCGATGAATACAGCGCCGGTGCCGAAGCGGGCATCATGTCGTGCGAGTTCACGATTACCGGTCGATACGCCTATGGCCTGATGACGGGCGAGCGAGGCACACATCGCCTGGTGCGCATCAGCCCGTTCGACAACCAGGGCCGCCGCCAGACCAGCTTCGCTGCGGTGCAGGTGTGGCCGGTGATGGATGCGCCCGACATCGAGATCAATGAGTCCGACATCGAGATGCAGGTGTTCCGAGCCAGTGGTGCCGGTGGCCAGCACGTGAACAAGACATCGTCGGCTGTGCGTCTCATTCACAAGCCCTCGGGCCTGGTGGCCTCGAGTCAGGAAGAGCGCAGTCAGCTCCAGAACCGTGAGAAGGCGATGAACCGCCTGAAGGCCATGGTGGCCGCCAAGATCGAAGAGGAACACGAGGCCGAGCTGGCCCGCATCGCCGGCCGACAGGCGCAGGTGGGCTGGGGTAGCCAGATCCGCTCGTACGTGGTGCAGCCATATCAGATGGTCAAGGACCTGCGTACCGAGGTGGAGACCAGCCAGATCGATGCGGTGCTCGACGGTGAACTCGACGAGTTCATGGAGGGCTACCTGCGGTGGCGACGCCGCGAGGCAGAGTGACCGGGCTACGGTTGAGCACTCCATGATCAAGCTCGAAAACGTCACCAAGTCCTATAGCACCGAGGTCACTGCGCTTCGCGATGCCAGCTTCGATGTCGCCAAGGCAGAGTTCGTCTTCCTCGTGGGCCCGTCGGGTTCGGGCAAGAGCACGCTCTTGCGGATGATGAACCGACAGGAGCGCCCCGAACGCGGAGCCGTGTGGGTGGCCGGTCGCAACATCAACGAGATGCCCGACAGCAAGGTGCCGCACCTGCGGCGCAACATCGGCAACATCTTCCAGGACTACAAGCTGCTCACCGACAAGACCGTGTTCGAGAACGTGGCCTTCGCGCTGGAGGTCATCGGCCGTCCACGGCACGTCATCCGCCAGCAGGTGCCGGCGGTGCTGGAGTTGGTGGGCCTCAGCGGCAAAGAAGATCGCTTCCCGCACCAGTTGTCGGGTGGAGAGCAGCAGCGAGTGTCCATCGCCCGCGCCTTCGTGAACCGGCCGCTCATCTTGTTGGCCGACGAGCCCACGGGCAACCTCGACCCCGCCACGGGCGAGGGCATCATGCGTCTGCTCGACCGCATCAACAAGACGGGCACCACCGTCGTGATGGCCACGCACGACCAACGCATCGTGAACATGATGCGCAAGCGAGTCATCCAACTCGACCGCGGCGTCATCGTGCGCGACCAGGCTCGAGGTGTGTACGAATGATCTCCCGCCTGCGTTACACCCTGCGCGAGATGTGGGCGAGCATGTCTCGCAACAAGACGCTCACCGCGGCCACCGTCATCACCAGCACCATCTCCCTGCTGCTGTTCGGTCTCACCCTGCTCATCCAGCGTGGCTTCGACAACCAGCTGAAGCTCTGGACAGGTGGCGTGGAGATGATCGTCTACGTGAACCATGGCGCCGAGGCCAACCAAGTGGCCTTCGTGCAGGGCGCACTCGAAAGCCAGACCACCGTCATCGAGTCCGTCACGTACTGCAGTGAGGCCTGCGCCACCGAGGTGGCCAACACCCTGTTCGCCGGCGACCAGGATTCGCTGCAGCAGCTCATTCCGAAGATCCCTTCGTTCTTCAAGGTGAAGCCGATCGACAAGGACTCCGGTGAGGTGCTGCGCACGCTGAAGTCCACGTTCAAGGATCTTCCCGGCGTGTTCGACGTGCGAACCCCCGACCAGCAGGTGGAAGTGCTGAGTCAGCTGAAGAGTTTCTTCGGCGTGCGTACGCTGCTCATCTCGGGCGGTCTGCTGGCGGCATCGGCGCTGCTCATCTGGAACACCATTCGTACCGCGATGTTCGCTCGACGGCGAGAGATCGAGGTGATGAAGCTGGTGGGCGCTACCAACTGGTTCATCCGTCTGCCCTTCATGTTGGAGGGCCTGGTGCAGGGCATCGCGGGTGGCTTCCTCGGCGGCATCTTCATGCTGTTCATCAACCGCGACTGGACCAACGGTGTGCGCGCGTTTCCGGTGAGTTCGGGCCTCGAGGGGTTCGTGGTTACCGACGGCTACCCGTACACGGTGTGGCTGATCATGATCCTCGTGGGCGCCTTCGTGGGGGCCGTCGGATCAGGCACGGCAGCCTCTCGCTTCCTCGACGTCTAGTCACGCTGATTAGCGTCCTCCGTCATGGAGTACACGCAGATCATCTACGAGGTGTCCGAGCACATCGCCACCATCACGCTGAACCGTCCCGAGCAACTGAACGCGTTCACGGGCCTGATGCTGCGCGAGCTCATCGACGCCTTCGACCAAGTGGATGCCGACGACGACGTGCGGGTGGTCATCGTCACCGGTGCGGGTCGCGGCTTCTGCGCCGGCGCCGACCTGTCGGGCGGCGGCGAGACCTTCAGTAAGGGTGGCAGCGACGAGATCCCCGAGGACGTGGGTATTCCTCGCGACGGTGGCGGCATGGTGAGCCTGCGTATCTTCGAGTGCACCAAGCCGGTCATCGGCGCCATCAACGGCGCAGCGGTGGGCGTGGGCGTGACCATGACCCTGCCGATGGACTTTCGCCTGGCCAGTGAGCACGCCAAGTTCGGCTTCGTGTTCGCTCGGCGTGGCATCGTGCCGGAGGGCTGTAGTTCGTACTTCCTGCCCCGACTTGTGGGCATCAGCCAAGCCACCGAGTGGTGCTACACGGGGCGAGTGTTCCCCGCATCGGAGGCGCATTCGGGTGGGCTGGTGCGCAGCGTGCACGCCGCCGACGACCTGCTGCCGGCTGCTCGCGCCATTGCGAAGGAAATCGCCGAGAACACGGCTCCGGTGAGTGTGGCACTGACCCGACAGATGCTGTGGCGCATGCTCGGCGCATCGCACCCGATGGATGCCCACCGGGTGGATTCTCGGGGGATCATGTCGCGGGGTGCGAGCGCCGACGCTCGCGAGGGCGTGGTGAGTTTCCTCGAGAAGCGATCGCCAAACTTCCCGGTGAAGGTGTCCGACGGGCTACCAAACATCTTCCCGTCTTACGAAACTCCAAAGTTTTCGTAAAGGTCCTCACGGCCTGTGCCGAAACACTGTCACTCAACTGGTTGACTGCGGGCAAGCGTCACCCAGACCAATGAAAGCGGGAGACAATGAACGGACTGGCAACTCGACTGCGCACAGGCGATGTGATCGAAGTCGACATCGAAAACGATGGCGTGTCGGCACTGGTGCTGTTGGCAACGGATGAATTTCTGATCCTCGATCCGTGCGACGACCGCACGCCGATCGTGGTGCGTGTCGAGGACCTTGGTCCGGTGCGCGTCTTCACCGATCACCAATAACCTCACATGGCATGACCCTGTACGAGGCCGTCGGTGGCATGCCCTTCTTCGAGGAACTGGTTGATGCGTTCTACGAAGGTGTGATGCCCGACCCGGTGCTCGGGCCGCTGTATCCGCCCGACGACGTCGCCGGGGCTCGTCATCGCCTCACGCTGTTCCTCGCCCAGTACTGGGGCGGGCCTCAGACCTACATGGAGGAACGCGGTCATCCCATGCTGCGGGCACGGCACATGCCGTTCTCGATTGGGGCCACCGAACGGGACCACTGGCTGTTGCACATGGCAGCGGCGGTGGAGCGGTGTACTGCCCCTGGCGAGATCCGCGACACGCTGATGGGCTACTTCGTGCCGTCGGCGGAACACATGCGCAACGATGCGCACTTGAACATCGTCACGCCCTGAGGCGTAGCTGCCAGCAGGCCACCGCAGTGGCCGCCGCGACGTTCAGACTGTCGACACCGGCATGCATCGGGATGGCAGCGCGATAGGTGGCGGCCTGCATGGCTTCGTCGGTGAGGCCGCCGCGCTCGCTTCCCACCAGCAGGGCCACCTTCTCGCTGATCGGCACGTCGTGCAGGTCGACAGCATCGTCGGCAGGGGTGAGTGCCACCACCTGCCAACCATCGGCCACGAGCTCGCGCACGGTAGCCACCATGTCGCGCGTGCGAGCGTTGGGCAGGTGCAGTGAGTTGCCCATCGACACACGCATCGCTCGACGAGCGAGCGGGTCCACGCTGGTGCTGTCGAGCACCAACCCTTGCCAGCCCATGCCAAGCGAGTTGCGCACGATGGCACCCACGTTCAACGGGTTGTCGACCGCCTCGGCCAGCACCAAGCGCGTGCAGGTGCGGGCAAGTTCGGTCACCGTGCTGCGGGCCGGTCGTTCGAACAGCGCCACGATGCTGTACGGCATGCCGAGCTGCGTGATGGATTGGCGCATCTCGGCGCCACCTGCATACACCGGCACCTTGCCGAGGAGACGGTCGACCACCGCAGGTAGGCGATCGGCGTCGACCAACGCCATCGTGGGCACACAACCGGCATCGAGCGCTCGCTCGACCACGAGGTCGCCCTCGGCCATGAACAGGCCGTCGCCGCCATCGTCGCGGCGCTGCAATCGGTTGGCCAGCCCACGCTCGTTCAGCCGGAACGGCGCGACACGAGGGTCGTCGGGGTGGTCGACCGTGATGAGCATCAGAAATGCCAGGGGAAGGGGCTCCAGTCGGGCGCCCGCTTCTCGAGGAACGACATGCGGCCCTCCTGCGCCTCGTCGGTGCCGTAGGCGAGGCGTGTGGCCTCTCCGGCGAACACCTGCTGGCCCACGAGGCCGTCGTCGACCAGGTTGAACGCGAACTTCAGCATGCGCTGCGCCGTGGGGCTCTTGCCGTTGATCTCCTTGGCCCACTGCAACGCTTCGCGCTCGAGTTCGGCGTGCGGGTACACCGCGTTCACAGCACCCATTTCGCGCATGTCGTCGGCGCTGTAGGTGCGGCCGAGGAAGAAGATCTCGCGAGCGAACTTCTGGCCGGTCTGACGGGCCAGATAGGCGCTGCCGAACCCACCGTCGAAGCTCGCCACGTCGGCATCGGTCTGCTTGAACTTGCCGTGTTCGCGGCTCGCGATGGTGAGGTCGCTCACCACGTGGAGGCTGTGGCCGCCACCGGCCGCCCAACCGTTCACGACGCAGATGACCACCTTGGGCATGAACCGGATGAGGCGCTGCACCTCGAGAATGTGCAGCCGACCAGCGCGCCCGGCCTGCACGGTGTCTTCGGTGTCGCCGGCCCTGCCGGAGGCATCCTCGATGGTGTACTTGTAGCCGTCCTTGCCGCGGATGCGTTGGTCGCCGCCGCTGCAGAACGCCCACCCGCCGTCGCGCGGTGAGGGCCCGTTGCCGGTGAGGAGCACACAGCCCACGTCGGTGCTCATGCGAGCATGGTCGAGCGCTTGGTACAACTGGTCCACCGTGCGCGGGCGAAACGCGTTTCGCACCTCTGGCCGGTTGAACGCGATGCGCACCGTACCGTGCTCGATGGCACGGTGATAGGTGATGTCGTCGAAGTCGAAGCCGGGCACCTCGTGCCACGCCGAAGGGTCGAAGATCTCGGAGACCATTCGTGCATCTTCCCACTGATACGTTTCGCGCATGGCATTCGCAGCAATCAACGGCCAGAACATTCACTACCAGGACACTGGCGGTACCGGCCCCGTGGTGGTGTTCAGTCACGGCTTCCTGATGGATCACGAGATGTTCGCCCCGCAGGTGGCGGCGCTGAGTGGGCAGTACCGCATCGTCACCTGGGACGAACGCGCCTTCGGTCTCACCGAGTTCGATGGCAAGCCGTTCACCTACTGGGATTCGGCCAGCGACCTGCTGGGCCTGCTCGATCACCTGGGCATCGAACGCGCGGTGCTCGGCGGTATGAGCCAGGGTGGCTTCCTGTCGCTGCGAGCCACGCTCACTGCGCCCGAGCGTGTACGTGGCTTGATCCTGCTCGACACATCATCGGTGGCCGAGCACGCCGACGTGGCCGTCGGCTATCGGCAGATGATCGACACGTGGGCCACCGTGGGGCCCGTCGATGAATTGGCGAACATCATCGCCGCGATCATCATCGACGACCCGGAAGAGAATCCCGTCTGGATCGCGAAGTGGAAGTCGCGTCCGCAGGAACTCATCCTCGAGGCCGGTGCGTGCCTGCTTGGACGCGAAGACATCACCGACCGCCTCGGCGAGATCACCTGTCCGGCGCTGGTGGTGCATGGCACCTCCGACACGGCCATCACCATGGACCGGGCGGAACTTCTCGCCGAGGGCCTTGTTGGCTGTGGCGGCGTGGTTGCGGTTCCTGGCGCGCACGCCGCCAACCTCACCCATCCGGAGGCCGTGAACTCGGCAATCCTCGAGTTCCTCGCCGGCCTGCCAGCGTGAGTGGGTTGCAACTCTTCGGCATCCCGGGTTTGCCCGAGATCGCCGAAGGCACCGATCTCGCTGTCGCGATCCTCGACGCCGCCACTGCGGCAGGTACGCCACTGCACGACGGCGACGTGGTGGTGGTGACGTCGAAGATTGTGTCGAAGGCGGAGGGCCGCACGGTGGAACTCGCCGACATCGAGCCATCGCCCTTCGCGCTGGCATGGTCGGCGCAGTGGGAGAAAGACCCTGCGGTCACCGAGATCGTGCTCCGCGAGTCCAAGCGCGTCGTGCGTCAACTGGGCCCGATCCTCATCACCGAAACGCACCACGGATTTGTCTGTGCGAACAGCGGTGTGGACCAGTCGAGCAGTGGCGCCCACGGCCGAGCGGTGCTGCTGCCGCTCGACTCCGATGCCTCGGCACGCAGCATTCGCGCCGGGATGCTGGCGGCCGGGGTAGATGCTGCGATCATCATCTCCGACACGTTCGGCAGAGCATGGCGAGAAGGCCAGACCGACATCGCCATCGGCATCGCCGGAATGCAGCCCATCACGAGTTACATCGGCGACGTGGATCCTCACGGCCACGAGTTCAAGGTGCAGGCGCTGTGCACCGCCGACGAACTGGCAGGCGCAGCCGAACTCGTGAAGGGGAACCTCTCTCGCGTACCCGTTGCGGTGATTCGTGGCCATGCGTGGGAACGCGACGACTCGGCCACCATTGCGCCGGTGCTGCGCGACCAGACCCGCGATCTGTTCAGATAGGTCAATGAGCCATCAGATCGAAGTGGTCAGAGTTGTTGCCGCCACCCCGGATCGCGTGTACGCGTTGTTGAGCGACCTGCCTCGTATGGGGGAGTGGTCGCCGGAGAACGACGGCGGCGCATGGGTGAAAGGCGCCACTGGCCCTGTGGTGGGGGCGAAGTTCAAGGGCGCCAACCATCTGGGTAAGAAGAAGTGGAAGACGCTCAGCACCGTCACCAAAGCAGAACCTGGTGTGGAGTTCGCCTTCGATGTGAAGGCCGAGATCTTCAAGGTGGCGGGGTGGGGCTTCTCGCTCGAAGCGGTTGAAGGTGGCACGAAGGTGACGCAGTACTGGGACGACCATCGCAATGCGGTGATCGGCAAGCTCACCGGTATGGCGCTCGGCGTGCCCGATCGGGCCAATCACAACCGGGCGAACATGGAGCAGACCCTCGACCGGCTCGCCGCTGCGGTCTAGGAAAGGTCAGCCCGCGAGCGGGTGCGACTGGAAGAACTGCCACATGAGCGTGGTGGCATCGATGGCCGTCGTGGTGGCGCCGAGCATGTCGGGAATGGCCACGTCGAAAGCGCTACCCGGCCACGAGTGGCCGCCACCGTTCACGGTGTAGAGCTGGGTGGCCACGCCATCAGGGCATGTCCACTGCTGCGGGGTCACGTCGCCGATGTCGTCGCCGGTCACCGAGTCGGTGCATCCGTTGCGCTGTGCCCATGCCTCCATCCGATCGGGCACGCCAACGGCATCAGCCGGGTCCTGCAACGTCGGGTTTGAGTCCATCAGATCGCCGATGGTGCCGTTGCCGTCGGGCGCCGGCAACGCCAGCGCCTTGGGACCCAGGCCGCCGGTGTATGCCACATAGGGATCCTCGGTGCCGTGGAATGCGAGCAGGGAGATCGGCCGCGCTGGCGCGCACCCCTTCGGGTCGCGGACTCCGGCCACCGGGGCTGCCGCCGCGAATCGATCGGCCAGCACGCAGGCCAGCGTGGAGGTCATCATCGCTCCGTTCGACATGCCCGTCACGTACACGCGGTTGGTATCGATGCAGTTGGTGTTCTCCACCTCATCGAGCAGTGCGCTGATCCATTGCACGTCGGCGCTGTCGAGCGCGGTGTCCCATCGGGCCACAGGGCGGGTGATGTCGGGGGTGACGGTGATGAACCGATAACGATCGCCACGCGCTGGAAGGTCGGTCTGGGTGGCCAGGAGCCCAGGCGTCTGTGTGTACCCGTGCAGGGCCATCACCAGGGGCAGTGGGGCGGAACCGTCGTAGGCGGTGGGCAGGTAGGTGTCGAACGTGCCTTCGAGGCCCGCTGCCGACAGCGTTCCCGGGTAGGTGCCGGGTGCCGCAGGCGCGCTGCCGCAGCCCTTCGATGCGCTGGTCTGCACCGACGTTGCTGCCACATACTCCTGCACCGCCTGCACGCCCTGGGCGGGGAAGTTGATGTTCAGGCCGGCGATGCCCTCGGCGAGGAAATCGCGATATGAGGCCAGGTTCTCCAGCTCGCGCTTGTTGGGCCAGATCCAGATCGGGTAGCCCGCCTTTGCTGCGTCGACCATCAGTTGCGGGGTGATGACCGTGAGCCCGGAGTACTCCGGCGGCAGCTGCAGAATGCGCATGCCATCGGGCACCGGCGTGTGGTCGAGTACGTACGAGGTGAGCACGTTGAGGCCAGGCGATACCTCCACATCGGGTGCGATCTGGTGGAAGTAGCTCACGATGTCGTCCTGGAACGAGGCCACGACGCTGGCTTCATTGCGCCCGAGTTCGTCGAGTTCCTTTTTCAGCACATCTGCGGCACGCTTGGCGACGTCGCCCTCGCCCTTGATCTCGATGTTCAGCGGGATGGTGGGGAACTTCTCCACGAGCTGGCGGAATGACGGCAGGGCGAAGTCGTCAGGCGTGTAGCCGGCGGGCGGCTCCTTGTCGCCGGTGCGCATTCCGCGGTACAGGTAGTCGGCGTCGGCCTTGTCGTGACAGTCGGCGCAGTCGGTTGCGAACCAATAGGCGCCGTCGAGCTTGCTGATCTCGTCGAACGTGAGGTCGGCAACCTTGCCCGTGCTGTCGGTGTTGCGGTCGACGGCATCGTCGTGCTGCACCAACAGCACGCCGTCTTTGGTGAGCTGCACATTGAGGTCGAGCATGTCCACCCCGGCCTTCACGCTCTCGCCGTAGGAGAACAGCGTGCTGGCGGGGAAGTTGTCCTCGCCGCCCGTGTGGGCCAGCACGATGGGCCGTGGCATGGCCAACAGTTCGTCGATCGTGGCGGCATACGTAACGGGCGCGACCGTGGTGGTGGTGGACTCCGGCACCGTGGTGGTGCTGGCAGCCGCCGTGGTAGTGGCAGCGTCGGTGGTGGGCGACGTGCTGGGCGACGTGGAGGCGTCGTTGGAGCAGGCGGCGATCAGTACGGCGGCGGCGGCCAGGGCGGCGAGGCGTCTCATCCCTGCAGTCTGGCGTACTCGACCGCGATGTCTGCTGCTGTGGCAGCGTTGTTCTTCACCAAGGCCAGGTTTGCGGCGAGGCTGGCGCCGCCCGTGTGTTCCACCACGGCCTTCAACAGGAATGGCGTCACGTCTTGGCCCGCAATGCCCAGCGCCTGCAGTTCATTGAGGGCAGCCTCGATGGCTCCGGCGATCTCGTGCGCGGGCACTTCGTGCTCGGCAGGAATGGGGTTGGCGATGCTGATACCGGTGGTGAGGCCGAGCTCGTTCCACGTTGCATGCAGGTAGCGGGCCAACTGGGCGGCGCCATCCAAACGGCGCGGCGCGGCGTGGCCGCTGGTGCGGCTGTAGAACGACGGGAACTCGTCGCTGCCGTTCACCACCACTGGTACGCCAAGGGTCTCCATGCGTTCGAGCGTGAGGCCGATGTCGAGAATGCTCTTCACCCCTGCCGACACCACTGCCACGGGCGTGACCGCCATCTCGGTGAGGTCGGCCGAAATGTCGAAGCTCTCCGCAGCGCCACGGTGCACGCCACCGATACCTCCGGTGGCGAACACACGAATACCCGCCAGCGCCGCGAGCTTCATCGTGGCAGCCACGGTGGTGGCGCCGGTGCGGCCAGAAGCCATCAGCCACGGAAGGTCGCGCGTGGTGGCCTTCAGCACGCCGTCCTGAGTGGCCAGTTGATGCAACTGTTCGGGCGACAGCCCGATGGTGCAGACGCCATCGATGACGGCAATGGTGGCGGGCACGGCTCCGTGGGCGCGGACGATGCCTTCAACCTCGGTGGCCATCTCCACGTTCTGAGGGAATGGCAGACCATGGCTGATGATGGTGCTCTCCAGGGCGACCACAGCGCGGCCTTCGGCGAGGGCGGTAGTGACGTCGGCGTGTACAGCAAGCATGGGCTGCATCATCGCGCGCCCCAGCTGAAGACCTGCTTGAACAACTTGAGGCAGGAGAACGCCTCCACCTCCACGATGTCGGGGCGAGACCGCAGCGCGCTGAGCAGCACCATCAGGTGGGCGTCGTCGTCGGCTACCACTTCGAACATCAGGTCGTAACGGCCTGTGGTGGCCACCAGGTACTCCACCTCGGGCATCTCGGCCAACTGCATCGCAGTGGCTTCCGCATCACCCTGCACCCGGGCACCGATCATCGCCACCCGCCGCACGCCAACCGACATCGGGTCGGTCACCGCAACGATCTGCATCACTCCCTGGTCGGTGAGTCGTTGCACCCGTTGGCGGATGGCACCTTCGGTGAGGCCCACTTCAGCTGCCACCTTGGTGAAGGGCATTCGCCCATCGCCCTGCAGCAGTTCGATGATGGCGCGGTCTTTGTCGTCGAGTTGAGCGACGTTCATCCGGCGTCACTCTTGGCGAACTCGTGGCTGGCATCGGTGAGTACCCGGCGCAGCGTGCGTTCGATGAAGTCGAACTCCTCATCGCCGGCGATGAGCGGCGGCGACAGCGTGATGACCGGTTCTGCGCGATCGTCGGCTCGGCAGATGAGGCCCGCTTCGTAGAGGCGAGGGGAGAGGTAGCCGCGCAGCAGGCGGTTCGCCTGTTCGTCGGTGAAAATGCCACGCGATGCCTGATCCGTGACGAGTTCGATGGCGAGGAAGTAGCCGTCGCCGCGCACATCGCCCACGAGTGGAATGTCGCGAAGCCCTTCGATGAGCGCCTTGAAGCGGCCCTCGTTGGAGCGCACGTGCCCGCAGATGTCTTCGCGCTCGAAGATGTCGAGGTTCGCATTGGCGACCGCGCAACTCACCGGATGCGCACCGAAGGTCTGCCCCTGCAGGAACGTGTTGGTGTCGGCGAGGAACGGCTCGGCCAATCGATCGCTCACCATCACGCCGCCCAGAGCCGCGTAGCCACTGGTGACCCCCTTGGCAAAGGTGATCATGTCGGGCTGGTAGCCGTAGCGCACACTGCCGAACATCTCGCCGAAACGGCCGAAGGCGCTGATCACTTCGTCGCTCACGAGCAGCACGTCGTACTCGTCGCAGATCTCGCGCACGCGCTTCCAGTAGCCCTCCGGTGGGGTGAACGCGCCGCCGGTGTTCTGGACCGGTTCCATGAAGACTGCCGCCACCGTGTCGGGGCCTTCCATCTCGATCCGCAGTGCCAGATCGTCGGCGCACCGCAGGGTGCAGGCGCTCTGCCCCATGCAGTCGTTGCAGCGATAGCGGTACGGCGTCTGCACCTTGATGGCACCCGGCATCAGCGGTTCGAACGGGGTCTTGATGGATGGCACGCCGGTGAGGCTGAGTGCGCCGATCGAGGTGCCGTGGTAGGCGAGGTAACGCGAGATCACCTTCGTGCGGCTGTGTTGCCCCTTGAGCTTCCAGTACTGCCTGGACAGCTTGATGGCGGTCTCCACGGCATCTCCACCGGTGGGGGTGAAGAAGACTCGGTTCAAGTCGCCGGGGGCGTACTCGGCCAACCGGGCGGCAAGGGTGATGGCGGGTTCATGGGCGAAGGACCAGATGGGGAAGTAGCCCAGGGTCTCGGCTTGGTGTCGGGCGGCCTCGGCCAGTTCGGTTCGGCCATGGCCGACCTGCACCGTGAAGAGACCTGACAGGCCGTCGAGATAGCGCTTGCCGTGCTGGTCGTAGACGTAGCAACCCTCACCGCGAGCGATAACGGGTACCTCATGGTCCGCGAATGAACCGAGGTTGGTGAAGTGCATCCAGAGGTGGCGCTGTGCCTGCTCGGAGAGCGAGGTCATGATGGCTCCGATTGTCGTAGGAAAAACCTACGACAATCGTAGCCGTTGCGGCTCGCGACGGTCAGACGCCGCAGTAGGTGTTGATCGCGGTGCTCGCGTCGTTGTACTTCTGCTCGTTGCCGATCTGCACGAGCACCGTGTCGGCCGATGCCTTGGCGGGGTCGTAGCCGAGCGCAGCGAACCGATCGGCGAGCGCCGTGTAGCCCTCGGCGAGGGTGTCGATGTCGGCCTTGATCTCGGCGGGTGCCGCAGCCTGCAGCTTGGCGACGCCGGGCTTGATGACCTCGTTGAAGAACTTCTCGAAGTCGGCAGCCACCGCGCTTTGGTTGGCGAACGGTGACGGGGCGTTGGCGAGCTCGGCGTTCATCGTGCAGAACTCGCTGCCGGCGCCGGCAGCGGTGTTCTCCGTGGTGCTGCCGGTGCTGCCGGTGTCACCGGTGCTGCCGCCAGCCGCGGAGGTGTCGGCGGGCTTCGAGGTGCTGGTGTCGTTGCCGCATGCAGCGAGCAGGGATGCCATCGCTACCGCCGCCACGAACAGGGGTCGGATGCGCATGGCACTCCTCCTGGGATTGGGGTTCCGGTCGAGCCTACCGGCGGGCCTAGCCTACGAAGATGCAGCTCGCTCATGAACTGATTGGCCGCTCTGGTGACCCGGCCCTCGTGCTCATCCATGGCATTACCGAGAACCGGCGCATGTGGCATCCGTTGTTGTCGTCGCTCGCTGAAGGGCGCGAGGTGCTTGCGGTGGACCTGCGTGGCCACGGCGAGAGCGACATCGAGGGGCCCTACGATCCCATCACCTACGCCACCGATGTGGCCGAGACGGTGCAGGCCCTCGGGTTGGAGCGTCCGTTGGTCATCGGTCACTCTCTGGGCGGCATCGTGGCCAGTGCATACGCCGCGGTGGCACCCTGCGTCGGCATCGTGAACATCGACCAGCCGCTGCGGTTGGCCGATTTCCAGGCCGGCCTGCTGCAGCTCGAGCCGATGCTCACGGGAACCCAGGAGGAGTTTCAGGCGGCCATCGCCATGGTGTTCGGTCTCATGAACGGCCCGCTGTCCGAAGGCGAGGTGCAGCGCATCGACCGCCTACGCGGCACACCGCGTCAGGATGTCGTGCTCGGCACATGGGACAGCGTGTTGCACGGCACCGTGGAGGAACTCGATGCCACCGTGGTGGCCCTGGCAGGAGCCATCACCGTGCCGTACCTGTCGCTGCACGGCATCGACCCCGGCGCCGGCTATGCCGATTGGCTCACCGGTCTCGTACCGACGGCCACGGTGGAGCAGTGGCCCGACCACGGTCACTACCCACATCTGGTCGACCCCGCTCGTTTCCTCGCCCGTGTTGCCGAGTTCGAGGCACAGGTCAGGGCGTGACCATTCGTGTGAGCGTGGATGGGCCTGTGGGCACCATCACACTCGATCGGGCGGCCAAGCGCAACGCGGTCACCTACGACATGTGGGTGGCACTCGGAGCGGCCTGCCATCAGGTGGCTCACGACCCAGCGGTTCGTGTGGTGCTGTTGCGCGGCGACGGAGCGCACTTCTGCGCAGGTGCCGACATCACCGAGTTGCTCGCAGAGCGGCCGCAGGGCACGCCGTCGTTCATGGACGTGAACATGGCCGCGGAGCACGCCTTGGCGGCGCTGCCGAAGCCCGTGGTCGCCGTGGTGCAGGGCGACTGCATCGGCGGGGGTGCGGCGCTGGCCATCGACTGCGACATCCGAATTGCCACCGAGGGATCACGCTTCGGCATCACCCCGTCGAAGCTGGGCATCGTCTACCCACCGGCATCGCTGGAACGCGCCGTTCGCCTGCTCGGCCCAGCGGCCAAGCGACTGTTGTACACGGGCGATCTCATCGAGGCTGCAGAGGCGTATCGAATCGGGTTGGTCGACGAACTGCTGCCCACCGATGAGGTGGAGGCTCGCGTGGCCCAGTTGTGCACCACGTTGTCGGAGCGATCATTGCTCACGCAGGCGGGCACGAAACAGATGGTGGCGGCCGTGTTGGCGCACGGTTCGGTTCCGGCCGAGTTGGCCGAGTCGTGGGCGCGCGAAGTTGCAGCGGCGCCCGACCCGCAGGAGGGCGTGAACGCATTCGTCGAACGGCGCGCGCCGCGCTTCACCTGGACCGAACGCACACAGGAGTGACGCTCGAAACTCTGTGACACCCCCCGTTCATGATGGCGGTATGTCGCAGCCCGCCGCACTTCTTGTGCAGATCCACGATCTGGTCGGGCAGTTGGCTGCGTGCGAACTTGGCGGTCTGAGCGGGGGCGAGTTACATGCGCTCACTCTCGGGTTGCAGCGCGAGCAGTCGCGATTGGGTGTGGTGGCGGCTGGGGCGTTGGCGCCGTGGGAGTCGTCGGAGGTGTGGCGCGAGGGTGGCACGTTGCGCCCGGAGTTGGCGGTGGGGCGCGACGTGCGGCGAGATCGCGAGCGGGTGCGGTTCGAGCTGCGCCGTGCGCGCCTGCTGGCACTCTCGCCGTGTACGCGTGAGGCGGTGTTGGCTGGCCGCCTGTCGATGGATCATGTGGATCTGTTCGTGCAGTACGCCACCCGTGCTCGGCTTGGCTACTTCATCGAGCACGAGGCGCTGCTGGTCGAGCAATGTGCCGCACTCGAGTTGTTCGACGATGCCCGGCGAGCGGTGCAGTACTGGGCGTATCGGGCCGACGACGAGTTGGGGTTGCGTCGCGATCGGCCAGAGGGTTCGCGCGTGTATCTGTCGCGTTCCTCCGCCACGGGTGAGGCCGATCTGTCGGGCCGGTTGGGTGCCATTGACGCTGAGGTGGTGGAAAACGAACTGCGTCGCCTGATGCGCGACATCCGTCTGGAAGATCGTCAGCAGGGTGTGGCACGCACCTCGGCGCAGGTGCGCGCAGCGGCGCTCGTGCGAATGGCCGGTCGTTCGGTAAACACGGCTGGGCCCTCGGCGCGGCCACTGTTCGAGGTGGTGGTGGGCGACGAGACCGCTCGCCGGTTGTGCGAGTTGGCTTCTGGCGTGGTGGTGGCACCTGGCGATCTCGTGCCTCACATCGATACCGCGGTGATGCAGGCGTTCCTGTTCGACGGTTCGAGCACGGTGGTTGCGGTGTCGTCGCAGCGCACGTTCCGCGGGGCGCTGCGGCGTGCAATTCAAGTTCGCGACCGGCGGTGTCAACACGCCTCGGTGTGCCCCACGCCGGCGGTGGATGGCGATGTGGACCACCGAATACCTGCAGCCCGGGGCGGGCCCACGAGTCAGTTCAACGGTCGATGCCTGTGCTGGTCGCATAACCGCGATGCTGCGTTGCGCGACCACACGTCGGCCCTGCCCGAGCGGCACCTCACGGTGCTCGACGAGCTCCGCTGCCGCATGCGTTGGCGCTACCTGCGAGACGAGGGCGAGCCCTACACTTCGGCCGACATCGACGACTGAGGAGTGGCTCCAGCCTCAGCCCCAGACGCTGACGATCGACGTCGGGCGCAGGCGAAGCACGACGATGTCGTCGTCCTTCCAGGCCTCGCGCAGTGCCGCGGCGCGAGGGGTGCCGGCCTCGTAACGGTCGATCATGCGATGCGTCACCACTTGGCCCGGGTCGTCCTCCACGGTGATGGTGCCGCGGATCAGGTAGCCCTGAGTGTCGGAACGGTCGCCGCCGACGGTGACGCCCGCCCTCGGATCGGCGAGTGCGTTGCGGGTCTTGGTCGCTGCGCGATCCGAGACGAACAGCAGGTCGTGCGTGCCATCGGCGGCGGGTTCGAGGTCGAACCAGATCGGCACGTTGTGGGGGAAGCCGTCGCGACCGATCGTGGCCAGACGGGCGAAGCGAACTTCACCGAGGAACGCAAGGGCTCGATCGTCGAACATCCGAACAGCATGCCATTTCGGCAGCGATCTATGTGGTCGAGTGGGCGCCCTGTTGAGCGGCGTGCAGCTGGGTCTCCATCAGCAGCAGCCGGGCGTCGGCGCCCAAGGCCGATCGGTAGCGGTGGGGGAGCTGCGAGGGGTACGACATGAAGTCGCCGGTCTGCAGCAGCGACACGCTGCCGTCGATCTCCACCTCGATCGGGCCCGCCAGCACATAGAGCGCCTCAAACCCCTCGTGGGTCCACGCCTCGCGAAACTCGGTGGCGAGACCACGGAGTTCGATCACGTGGAACGGGGTGTCGCCGGGTAGCAGCAGGCGCCGCAGCGACTCGCCCGCAGTGTTGATGGTGGGTACGGCGGTGTCGTCGGCGCGCGCCACCACGGCCTCATGGTCGCCAGTGGTGGCATCGAACAGGGCCTGCGGGGTGGTGCCGAGCGCCGACGCGATGCGATACAGGCTGTCCATCGACGGCGTGGCGCGCCCGTTCTCCACCTGGGAGAGGAACGGTTGCGACAGGCCCGAACGCTCGGCCAAGGCGACCAGGGTGAGGTCGCCGGCCAGCCGACGTTCGCGAATGGCGGTGCCGAGTTGGGTCAACGGACCAGCGGGACCACTTCGGTCATGAAGCGTTCCATCTGCTCCACGGCCTTGCTGTACGGATCGCCGATGAGGTGCGGGAACAGCGTGAGGTTCTCGAGGCCGAGTAGGTCCTTGTAGTCCTGCACCTGAGCGGCAACTTCCTCAGGGGTGCCGAGGAGGATGGTGCGCTGCTTGATCGACTCTTCGAGGTCGGGGATGAGGCCGGGCTTGACGGGACGTCCGTCTTCGCCCATGTAGCCGCGGCTCCAGCCGTAGGGCCCGAGGAACTTCCAGAACTCGTCGTGGCCGTTGCGGGCGGTGCGCATGGCCTCTTCGTGGGTGTCCTCGATGCGCACGCTCACGACGAGCATTCGCTGCTCATGCGCCTTGAGGCCAGGGCCGTGGGCCTCCTCGTGCACCTCGCCGTAGCGGTCCCACATGCGCTTGATGAACATCGGGTTCTGGTTCCAGAACACGGCGCCGTGGTTCACCTTCGGGGTGTACTCCACCGTGGGCGGGCTGGTGGCTGCCTGCCAGATCTCGAAGGGATAGATCGGCCGGGGGATGAGCGTGAGGTCCTGTACGGTCTCGCCGCGGTCGGGGATGCCGGGCACCGGCAACTGGAAGTACTTGCCGTCCATTCTGAAACGCTCTTGGGTGAGCGCCATACGGATGATGTCCATCTGCTCTTCGAAGAGTTCGCGGTTCTTCGCATCGTCGGCCGACTGGTCGGGGTTGTCGTGCGAGCCGATAGAGACAGCGAAGTCGTTGAGGTGCAGGATCTCGCGGGGCACGGTGCCGCGACCGACGCCGAGGATGCCTCGGCCGCCACTGAGGTTGTGCATCGTGGCGAAGTCTTCGGCGAGGCGGAGCGGGTTCCACTGCGGCACCACATTGAACATCGCTCCGAGTCGGAGGTTCTTGGTGCGGGCGGCGATCCAGGCGCTGATGAGGATGCCGTTGGGGATGACCTCGTAGCCCTCGTACTGGAAGTGGTGTTCGGTGGTCCAGAAGCTGTCGTACCCGAGTCGGTCGGCCTCGGTGGCTGCGTCGATGTACTTCAGCGTTGCGTCCCAACAGGCCTGATTGTCGTAGCGACGATCCATCGGGTTCGGGAGTCCGGCGCCGGCGTCGGTCATCTCGACGCCGCCGAAGAAGAATGCACCAATTTTCATGGACGGACCGTAGCAGAATATTGATGTCGTCAATATGACGAGTCAGCGCGGACGCTGGGTGATGGCACCCAATGCGGCCAGCGCAGGCACCACCAGCAGGGCCCAGCGCAGCCCGACCACGTCGGCCATCACACCGAGAGCGAGCGGACCCAAGGTGACCGCAACCCCGGACGCCAGCGCGCAGTAGGCACCCATGCTGACCGAGTCCAGTCGGTCGCCGGCCTGCTCATAGAACGCATCGACGGTGAGCGGGTAGAGCGGGCCGCCGCCGAAACCCACCATCGTGAGGCCGAGCACCTTTGCCGGCAGGCCGGGAGCGAAGCACATCACCAGCGCACCTGCTCCGGTGACGACAAACGACAGGCTGATTGTGGCCGCGCCGAAGCGAGTGAGCAGGCGAGGCAGCAGCACACGCACCAGAAACATCATCACCCCGAACACGCTGGCCAGCACCGCTGCAGTACCGGCGGCGGCGTTACCCACCTCGTGGAGGTAGGTGACGGCCCAGATGCCGATGGTGAACTCGGTGAGCACAGCGTTCACGATGTGCAGCCACGGCAACAGGACGGCACGGTCTCGGAGCGGAGCGAGCGAGAACGTTCCGGCCCGATCGCCTTCGGGCACGGGCACGGGCCAGGCGACAAAGGCCAACGCCAAGGCGAACGCGAACGTGATGACCAGATATGGCGGCCGCCACGACAGGCCGGCTGAGAGGAAGCCACCGATCACCAGGCTGAACGTGAGGCCGGCCAGACCGGGTACGCCGTTCACCGCCGCGAACGCGGTGGCGCGGTGCTCGCCATGGTGGTCGCTGATGAGGCCGGGCATCACCATCACCATCAGTGCACCGCCGCCTCCCGTCAGCGCGGTGCCGAACAACGTGATGGGCCACGCCGGGCCGAGACACAGCAGCGTCACGCCCACGGCGATCGACCCGGCAGCCAGGCGGAGCGCCGAGCGCCGCCCGATGCGATCCACGAGGCCCACTCCCCACACGCCGGCAGCGAGCAGGCCGACGCCGAAGGTGCTGCCGTGCAGTGCCGCCACGACGCCGCTGATGTGGAACTGGCTGCGCAGCTCACCCAGTACCACACCCACGCTGAGGCCCGCCACGAGTACGCAGTAGCCGAGGGCCGAGGCGGCCGTCAGCCGATCCCACCGGAACCTGGTGGGTTCGGCGGTCGTCGTAGTCACCCGTCCAGTGTGGCAAATCCTGAAAGGAATCGGACGTTGGTAGACATGGACCTCGCGTGAACGATCGCCGAGTGAGATTCGAGGTGCTCTTCGGAGTGGTGTATGAGCCCTTGCAGCGCTATGCATTGCGACGCACCGATCCCGCCACCGCCGACGATGTGGTGGCCGATGCGTTGCTGGTGCTGTGGCGACGGCTCGACGAGGTGCCCGACGACGCCGTGCTGCCGTGGTGCTACGGCGTGGCTCGTCGTTGCCTGGCGAACCGTCGGCGCAGTGCCGATCGGCAGGCGGGCGTGATGGATCGTTTGATGGGTGAGCGCCCGCCCTCGCCGGTGGAGGTGGATCCCGCGTTGGAGGCTGCCCTCGCAACGCTCGACGTCGACGACCGGGAACTCGTTCGCCTCTGGGCGTGGGAGCAGTTGCCGCCCAGGGAGATCGCGGTAGTGCTCGGCATTAGCGCCAATGCGGCGTCGATCCGGATCCATCGTGCAAAGGGCCGACTCGCCGCCGCGCTGGGCGGAAAGAACGGGGTCGGTGCCGGACACGGAGGGGTCGGGAACACTCCCGTCGAGCGTCAGCAGGAGGCGACATGAACAGCGACCAGCAACACGACGAACTGTTCGAACGGCTCACCCGCCTGGACCCGGTTGGCAGTGCACCCATGGAATCAGCCAACGGCCCTCGTGCCGCAGCACTCATGGAGCAGATCATGCAGACCGACTTCAACCCCGCGGCACCCGTACCGTCACCCACCCGGCGACGCCGCCCACTCCTGCTCGCCATCGGCGGGTTGGCGCTCGCCAGCGTCGCAGTTGTTGGATTCGTCGCCTTCCGCAGCGACAACGCCACAGCACCCACCACGCTGGCGCTGTCGGTCGGGGCGTCGGCAGCGGGCACCCGATGCATGCAGCTCGATGCCTCCACCTCGCAGCCGGACGGCACGGTGGCCTTCCGCGGCACCGTGGCATCCATCGCAGGCACCACCGTCACGCTCGATGTCACTGCGTGGTACGCCAACGGCACCGCCGATCAGGTGGTGGTCACCACCGGTACCGCCGACGGCACCGTCGACCCCGAGCTGTCGGCATCCTTCGAACAGGGCGGCGACTACCTCGTCTCGGCCGTCGATGGACAGGTGAACGGCTGCGGAATGACCGGGCCGTACAGCGCCGAGCTCGAGGCGCTCTACATGGGATGGTTCCCTGCTCCCTAGAGTGTCCCCATGCTCCTCGGCATCGACACCGGCGGCACGTACACCGATGCCGTGCTCTACGACGAAGCCACCCGAACCGTGGTGGCGAAGGCGAAATCGCCGACCACCCACCATGAGTTATCGATCGGCATCTGCGGCGCGATCGACGCCGTGCTTGCCGCGGCGTCGATCGCACCCGAGCGCATCGAGCTGGTGTCGCTGAGCACCACACTGGCCACCAACGCGTTGGTGGAGGGCAAGGGCCGACGCGTGGGCGCCGTGATCATCGGGTTCGACGGCGACGTGTTGGAGCGCGCCGGTCTCGGTGAAGCATTGGGCGACGATCCTGCGTTCATCCTGGCGGGCGGTCACGATCCGCACGGTGGTGCTGTCGCCCCGCTCGACACCGAACGTCTGGCCACCGAGGTGGCAGCGATGGCTCCGCGAGTGGAGGCCTTCGCCGTGACGGCGCAGTTCAGCGTGCGCAACCCGGAACACGAGTTGGCGGCCGCTGCAGTGATCCGTGAGGTCACCGGTATGCCGGTCACCTTGAGTCATCACCTCTCGGCCAAGTTGAACGGCCCGAAGCGTGCGGTGACCGCGGTGCTGAACGCTCGGCTCATCTCCATCATCGACGGGCTGGTGCGCACCACCGAGGCGGCGTTGCTCGAACGAGGTGTGCACGCCCCTCTGATGGTGGTGCGTGGCGACGGCTCGTTGGTGTCGGCGGCATTCGTGCGCGAGCGCCCCATCGAGACCATTCTCAGTGGCCCAGCCGCCAGTCTGGTGGGAGCTGCGCACCTCACCGAACTGGCCGATGCCATCATCAGCGACATCGGTGGCACCACCACCGACGTAGCGGTACTGCGCGACGGCATACCGGCGGTGAGCCCCGATGGCGCCACCGTCGGAGGGCATCAGACCATGGTGTCGGCCGTTGCCATGCACACGCATGGTTTGGGCGGCGACAGCCGCGTGCGTCACGACGAACGCACTGCCAACACTGTGCTGCACATCGGGCCTCGCAAGGTGGTGCCGCTCTGTCAGTTGGCAGTGGAAGAGCCGAAGTTGGTGCACGGCATGCTCGATCTGCACCTCACCTACTTCAACCCCGGCGATCTCGACGGCGTCGTGCTGATTGCCGAACGCTACGAGGAGCGCATGGCGATGCTGGAGGGTGTGGAGCGCCAGGTGTTGGAGAACATGGGCGGTCGGGTGGCCGTGGCATCTACGGCGCTGAACACGTTGCAGCTACGGCGCGTGATGGAGCGATTGGTGCAACGCGGTGTGTTGCAGATCGCGGCGTTCACGCCCACCGACGCCAGCCACGTGCTGGGTATCCAGGCCACCTACGACACGGTTGCGGCGCGGAAGGCAGCGGAGTTGTTCGCGCGCAATCGCAACCGCATGGGCAAGGCCATCGCCCCGGATGCAGAGACGATTGCCGGCATCACCATCGACACGTTGGTGCGACGCAGTGCCGAGGCGGTGTTGGCTGCTGCCTTCATCAATGACGGACTACCTGCCGAAACCGTGTCGCAACCGGTGGTGCAGGCGGTGCTCGACCGGCGCCTCGAGGTGGTGCGGTTGGGTCTTGGCCTGTCGGCACCGCTGGTGGGCCTCGGTGCATCGGCGCCTGCTTACTACCCGCGGGTGGCGGCACTCCTGGGTGCCGAGTCGCGCATTCCCGCCCATGCAGATGTGGCCAACGCCGTGGGCGCCGTCGTGGGGCGAGTTCGTATGACCCGTGAGTGCACGGTCAGTTCACCGGCGCAAGGGCAGTTCGTGGTGCACGCCGGCGAGGCGCCGCAGGTGTTCATCGATCTGCTGAAGGCGCGCTCGTTTGCGCTCGAGCACCTGACGGCCGCGTTGCATCACGACATGGTGACGGCCGGCGCGCCGGTGTTCGAGACCCGCGAGCAGTGGGTGGAGCAAACGGTGGCCGTCGATGGCCTCGAGTTGTTCGTGGAGGGCCGACTCACGCTCACCGCGAGCGGCCGCCCCGAACTGGCTCAGTAGGTCTTCTTGGCGTACGGCTTCTTGCCCTCGTAGGGCTTCTTGTCGCCGTAGGTCTTCTTCTCGTACGGCTTCTTGCCCTCGTAACCCTTGCTGGGCCCGTTGTCGACGTACTTGCGCACCTGGGCGGCCTTGCCACGGATGACCGTGTTCTTCAACTGGCCGATGACGGTGTCGAGGCGGCCCTCGGGCACACCCACCACCGAGTATGAGTCGGTGATGCGAATGGGGCCGATCTCGCGGCCGGTGAGGCCGGTCTCGTTGGCGATTGCGCCCACCAGGTCGTTCGGGCGGATGCCGGCCTTGCGACCCACACCGACATAGATGAACGCCGTGCCTGCCTGCGGTGTGCCGCCGGACTCGCGGGTGCGACTCTGTTCGCGCGGCTCGAACTTGCGCTCGGGACGTGCCTGCACGTCGGGGATCTCGTGCTCGTCGACCGTGTTGCCTGCTGCCTCGTGGTACAGGCGAATGGCGGCGAGCGCCACGGAGCGCGGGTCGGCTTCGGCGCGCAGGGCATGCAGCACCGGGTGGAAGTCGTCGAGGTCGTCGGCGGCCAGCGACTCGCGGATGGCGGCCACGGTTTGCTCGAGTTGCGCAGCGCGCAGGTCGGCAATGCTGGGCACCTTCTCGATAGCGATTACCTGCTTGGTGAGGTGCTCGATGTTCTTCAGGAGACGCTGCTCGCGCGGCTCGGCGAGCGTGATGGCCACGCCTTCGCGCCCGGCACGGCCCACGCGGCCGATGCGGTGCACATAGCTCTCCGGGGCCGACGGCACGTCGTAGTTCACCACGTGGGTGAGCGTGTCGACGTCGAGGCCGCGAGCAGCCACGTCGGTGGCCACCAGCAGTTCGGCGGTTCCA
The DNA here is from genome assembly GCA_903919455.1 of uncultured Acidimicrobiaceae bacterium. Taxonomy (GTDB): domain Bacteria; phylum Actinomycetota; class Acidimicrobiia; order Acidimicrobiales; family Ilumatobacteraceae; genus UBA668. Next base: position 42,348 of record CAIXIJ010000072.1, read on the forward strand.
TCACGAAGTCGGTTCATGACGCGGTCGCGCTGGCCCTGGTCCATGCCGCCGTGCAGGGCTTCGGCGCGGTAGCCGCGGATGTTCATGGTCTCGGTGAGCTGGTCGACCTCGGTGCGGGTGCGGCAGAACACGAGGGCGCCGCCCGGCGACTCGATGTCGAGGACGCGGCCGAGCGCGGCGGGCTTGTGGGCCCGGGGCACGATGTAGGCGATCTGGCGAACCTTGCCCTTGCTGGCCTTGGTGTCGCCGCGCACCACGTTGATGCGCACAGGGTCGTGCAGGTGGCGCTTGGCGATGGCGTTGATGCGCGGCGGCATGGTGGCCGAGAACATCACCGTCTGGTGCTCTGCGGGAATGCTCTCGAGGATGCTCTCGATGTCGTCGGCGAAGCCCATGTCGAGCATCTCGTCGGCCTCGTCGAGCACCACCATCTTGATGCTGTCGAGGGGCAGCGAACCGCGGCCGATGTGGTCGAGCACGCGGCCGGGGGTGCCGACCACGATGTGTACGCCACGATCGAGTTGCTGCAACTGACGGAAGATCGGGGTGCCGCCGTAGACCGGCACGCACTTGGCGCCGAGATCCTTGCCGTAGCGGAAGAACGCCTCGCTCACCTGCATGGCGAGTTCGCGTGTGGGGGTGAGGATCAGTGCGAGGGGGCCCGACTTCGGGGCACCCTTGATAAGGGCCAGTGCCGGCAGCGCGAAAGCGGCGGTCTTGCCGGTGCCCGTCGCCGCCTGGCCCACGAGGTCTTTGCCCTCGAGCAGGTGGGGGATGGTCTCGCGCTGAATGGGGGTGGGCTCTTCGTAGCCGAGCCCTTCGAGCGCTTCGAGCAACTCGTCGCGCAGGCCGAGGGTGGCGAAGCCGTTCTCAGTGGCGGGGGCCACCTCGACGGCGACGTCAGCAGTGACATCAATGTCGGTGTCGGGGTGGTCTTCCATGTGCATTCCTACTTCCAAAAAACGGTAACACTCCACCCTACGGCGTAATCAGCGCCAGAACTCGGGACAGTGCGTCCGCGAGGGCATCGGCGTGCGTGACATCGAACACGATGGGCGGCTTGATCTTCAGCACGTTGTCGGCGGGTCCGTCGGTGCTGATGAGCACGCCGACATCGCGCATCGCGTTGGCCACATCGCTGGCGAGCGCGGTGGCGGGGGCCTTGGTGGCGCGATCCGTCACGAGATCCACGCCGATGTAGAGGCCCAGGCCGCGCACATCGCCGATGAGCGGATGATCGAGGGCGCGGAGCCTCGTGAGCAGGTGGTTACCGGTGCGCAGAGCATTGGCCTGCAGACCCTCGGCCTCGATGACATCGAGCACCGCCATGCCTGCGGCGCAGCTCACCGGGTTGCCGCCGAACGTGTTGAACCACTCCATGCCATTCGCAAATGCGGCAGCCAAAGCCGGTGTGGTGACGACGGCACCGAGCGGGTGACCGTTGCCGATGGGCTTGCCCAGCGTGACGATGTCGGGCACCACGCCCTGCGTCTCGAACGCCCACATGTGACTACCGACACGACCGAAGCCCACCTGAACTTCATCAGCGATGCACAGCGCACCGCGGGTGCGGGCTTGGCGGTAGGCCTCGGCGAGATAGCCGTCGGGAAACACCACCTGGCCGCCGCAGCCGCTGATGCTCTCGGCGATGAACGCAGCGGCGGGCGGCAGGTCGGCGATGGCGGCCGCGTAGGCCGGGCCATCGGCACCGAACCGGCCACGGTATGGGTCGGGCAGTTCGGCCAGGTGGGTGTGGTCGGGCTTGCCTGCGCCGCCCTTGCGGTTGAACTTGTAGGCGCTCACGTCGACACACGCCTGTGTGTTGCCGTGGTAGCCCCAATCCACGGCTACGACATCGCGCCGACCGGTGACGGTGCGGGCGATTCGCAACGCCAGTTCGTTCGCTTCGCTGCCGGAGTTCACCAGAAAGACCACGCTCAGCGGGTCGGGGAACGTGGCCGCAAGGCGCTCGGCGTAATCGAGGATGGTGCGGTGGAGGTAGCGGGTGTTCGTGTTCAACACCGCCGCCTGACGGGCGATGGCCTCCACCACGTGCGGGTGGGCGTGACCCACGTGGGCAACGTTGTTCACCGCATCCAGGTAAGCGCGACCGGTGTGGTCGATGAGCCAGGCGCCGTCGCCGCGCACGATGCTGAGTGGCCGTCGGTAGCTGATGCTCAGCGAGGGTCCGAGATCCGCGCTGCGCCGCGGGGCGAGCGCTGTCGGAGTTTCGTCGGCGTGGTCCTCGAAGGTCTCGGGGGCGAGTCGTAGCAACAGGTTGGAGTCGGGGGCGATGCTGCGCCACACATCCATACGGCTCGGCTCACCGGCGCCTTCGAAGTTGCCGTCGGGGCCGTGCTGGGGGTCGGCCATCAGGTCGGTGATGATCTGCACGTGCACGTGCGGCGCCCAGCCACCGTTCACTGTGTGATCCCCGATGTATGCCACCACCTGCCCGGCTTTCACTTGGTCGCCGGGCCGCACGGTGGTGAGCGTGCGACGCGAGAGATGGCCGTAGAGCACCCAGAACGGGCCGGCGTTGCCTGCCTCGTGGCGAATGATCACGGTGGGGCCGTAGTCGTACGGCATGTCGTTGTCGACCACGGTCTCCACCACGCCGGGCAACATTGCGTGCAGCGGGGTTTCGGCCTCCACGAAGAGGTCGATGCCGATGTGCGTGGAGCGCATCTCGGGCGCATCGGTAACGAACTGGTCGCCCTGATAGCACGAACGGTCCTCGTCGTAGCGGCCGATGGCCACGGAGGCGTCGTGCTCGGCGAACTGCGCCTGAATCCAGCGCCAACTCTCCACAGGGTCGGCAATGGCGGTGAGTGGTGCACCGTCGGCGAGGCTCACCACGATGCGTCCGGTGGTGCGCAGCGACCACGGCAGGATGTCGACGGGCGCGCACTCGGGCGACCGCAGCCACGCCACCACGGCGTCGTGGTTCGGCACGGGGGTGAGGCCCGCAGCGGCTCGGGCGACGAAGTGCAGGAACTGCGGCCGCATGCCCATCAGGCGGCGGAGCAACCGCACAGCGGGTTCGCGAGAGATGAGGAGGTACTCGTTGTCGGGGAACTCGCGGCTGCGGTGCGACGAGATGGCGATGCTCATCGCCAGTCGCGTGGCGGCGAGATCCCACACCACCGAGAGTTCGTCGTCGGTGAGAGCGAACTCGGCGATGTAGCCGCCGATCACGTCGCGGCCGGCGGCCACAAGGTCGGGCGTGTCGAGCAGGGCGTAGGCCAGCGTGACGGCCAGTTCGTTCACCTGGCGGGCGAACAGCATGTCGCCGAAGTCGATGATGCCGGTGACAACGCCATCGTGCACCAGCACGTTGTGGTCGTTCGCGTCCTGGTGCACCACAGCCGAACGAAGGTGCGGAAGTAGGGGAGCAACTCGTTGTTCGTGGCGACGGAAGGCCTGCTGCACCAGTTGCTTGATCTCGGGTTCGACGATGTCGTCCACCCATTGCAGCACCGCAGTGGCGTGGTCGAGATTCCAGAGGAATTCGGGGCGATGGGCGCCCGGGTGTCCAAAGCCCTGAAGGGCACGACTGAGTCGGCCAACCATGGTGCCGAGCGAGCGGCGAAGTTCTGGGGTGGCAGCGACGAGTGCGTACGGCACCCCGGGCAGGTGAGTGACGGCCCGCACGAGGTGGTCGTTCCACTGCGTGTTGCCGGGTGGCACCACGTGAGGCACACCCAGAGCAGGGTCGACCCCACGAAGGTGTTCGAGCGCCGCCTGCTGAAGGTCGAGCGTCTGTGGATCCTCCGCCACGTGGGCCACCTTCAACACGAACGACCCGTCGGCGGTGTCCACTCGCACGTTCTGGTCTCGCTCGGATGTGAGCTCGGCGATGCTGCCGTGCAGCCCGTAGATGGAGGCAGCGAGGTGTTGCAACTGTGCGGCCGTAAGCGCAGGGGGAGGGGAGTCGAAGACGGAACGCATGCGAGGAAGACGGTAGTCGGTAGGGTCGGATGGCAGAGGGGGTCCAGTTGGGTTCGAACGATGTGGTCATCACCGGTACGGGGCTGTTCACGCCGCCGCACTCCATCAGTAACGAGGAGCTTGCGGCGTCGCTCACCATCGCGGTGGATCGCTGGAACGACGAGCACGCGGACGAGATCGAGCGCGGCGAGCTGGCGGTGCGCACCCGGCCCGATGCGGAGTTCATCGAGAAGGCATCGGGCATCAAGAGCCGTTACGTGATGGAGAAGAGCGGTGTACTCGACCCCGCTCGGCTTCGCCCGCACCTGCCCACGCGTGGCGAGGATGAACTGAGCCTGCAGGTGGAGATGGCGCTGCCTGCCGTGCACGAAGCACTCGCTCAGGCCGGGCGCCGGCCCGACGAGGTGGATTGCGTCATCATCGGCTGCTCCAACATCCAGCGCGCCTACCCGGCCGTGGCCATCGAGTTGCAGCATGCGCTCGGTGCCTCCGGTTGGGGGTACGACATGAACGTGGCGTGCTCGTCGGCGACGTTCAGCATGCAGGCCGGTGTCGATGCGCTCAAGAACGGGTCGGCGAACTGCGTGGTGGTGGTGCATCCCGAGATCACCTCGGCCCACAACAACTTTGCGCTGCGCGACCACCACTTCATCTTCGGCGATGCGTGCACCGCAGTGGTGCTGGAGCGTGCCGACGACGCCATCGCAACCGAGCAGTGGCGCGTGCTGGGCGTGAAGCTGGCCACCAAGTTCTCCAATGCCATCCGCAACGACTTCGGGTTCTTGAACGCCAGCGAAGATGACCCCCGCGACCCGTTCGAGTTGGTGTTCCGCCAACAGGGCCAGCGCGTGTTCAAAGACGTCGTGCCGATGGTGGTGGACCACATCAACGCGCAGCTCGAGGCTGTGGGCATGGCTCCCGAGTCGATCCAGCGTTTCTGGCTGCACCAGGCGAACCTGAAGATGAATCAGCTCATCGCGAAGCAGATCTTGGGTCGTCTGCCCGACGAGGTGGAGGCTCCGGTCATCCTCGACCGCTACGCGAACACGTCGTCGGCCGGATGCATCATCGCCTTCCATCTACATCGAGCCGACATGGTCAGCGGCGACGTGGGCGTGCTGTGTAGCTTCGGCGCCGGCTACAGCATCGGCAGCCTGGTGATCGTCAAAGCTTGATGCGCGCGTTCTTCGCGTCGTAGAACGGCCGCAGGCTCACCTTGGCCGGGTACAGGGCGCCGTTGATCTCCACGGTCCAATCGCCGTCGAGCGGCCCCGTGACCATCGCGAGACCCACGGCTCCGCCGAGGGTGTGGCCGTAGGAGGCCGCACGCACGTAACCCACCTCCACGTCGTCGCGGCGCAGCACCTCGGCGTGGTACATCAGCGGCTCGGGGTCGAGGCACAGCACCGACACCAGCCGCGCGGCGGGTGTGATGTCGCGCTTGGGCTGCAGGGCGTCGCGCCCGACGAAGTCGTGGTCCCAGTCGATGGCGAAGCTGAAGCCAGCCATCAACGGGTCGTCGGTGTTGTCGATGTCGTGGCCGTAGTCGCGGTAGCCCTTCTCCATACGCAGGCTGGCGAGTGCCTTCAGACCGGCGTGTTGCAGACCGAACGTTGAGCCGGCTGCCACGATGCGGTCGTACACATGGATGGCCTGCTCGGTGGGCACGTACAGCTCGTAACCCAGCTCGCCGAGATAGGTGATGCGCACACAAAGCACGCGTGCGAAACCGATGTCGATGGTGCGTGCGGCTCGGAACGGGAACGCCTCATTCGACAGATCTGCCGTGGTGAGTGTCTGTAGCAACTCGCGTGAACGTGGGCCCTGCACGTTCAGTTGCGCGTAGGCGCCGGTGACATCGGTGACGAAGGCGTGGGCATCGCCGATGTGGCGCCCCAGGTGGGCTTCCACGTGCCGATGGGCAGTGTCGGTGGCCACCACGAAGAACTCGTCATCAGTCAGCTTGGTGACGGTGAGGTCGGCCTGCAGTTTGCCGAGTTCATCGAGCCACTGTGTGTAGGTGATGGTGCCAGCAGTGCCATCGACCGAATTGGCCGACACGTGGTTCAGCACGCGGCCGGCGTCGCGGCCCTGCACCTTGAACTTCGACATGAAGCTCATGTCCATCAGGATCACACCCTCGCGGCAGGCGCGGTGCTCGGCCTCCCACTGCGCCCAGAAGGAGGGGCGGCCGAACGTGAGCGGACCCGGGTCGGGCGTGTTGCCCGGACCGGCGTACCAGTCGGCGCCTTCCCAGCCGCTGACGTCCTTGAAGTACGCGCCCTGCGCGTGCAGTTGCGCATGGATGGGCGAGCGCTTCGCATCGCGGGCCGTGGTCATGGCCTTGTTCGGGTAGTGGCACTGGTACACCATGCCCAGGCTCTCCACCGTGCGAGTGCGGCGGTACTCGGGGTTCGCCTGGTACGCCTGCAGTCGGGCGGGGTCCATGCCGGTCACATCCATGTCGGGGTGGCCGGTGGTGATCCAGTGCGCCACCATTCGGCCGAGTCCGCCGCCGGTGAGGATGCCGATGGAGTTCAGGCCGGCGGCGATGAAGTAGTTGCGTACCTCGGGGGCCTCGCCGATGATCGGCCGCAGGTCGGGGGTGAAGCTCTCCGGCCCACAGAAGAACGTGCGGATGCCGGTGTCGATGCTCTTGGGCACGCGGCTCATGGCCGCCTCCACGTAGGGGCCCATGCGATCCCAGTCGGGCTGGATGCTGGTGAACGATGAGTCGTTCGGAATGCCGCCTACGTTCCACGGCGCGCACTTCGATTCGAACAGGCCGATCATCAAGCCACCCACCTCTTCGCGGTAGTAGCCGAAGTTGCCCGGGTCTTCGATGACGGGCCACGAAGGATCGAGGCCTTCCATTGCTTCGGTGATGAGGTAGTAGTGCTCGGCGGCCTGCAGCGGAATGCTCACACCGCTCATCGCGCCCAGTTGGCGGGCCCACATGCCTGCGGCGTTCACCACGTACTCGCACTCGATGGTGCCGTGGTCGGTGACGACACCCTTCACGGCGCCGTCCTTCACCACGACGTCGGTGACCGTCACGCCCTGCGCGATGGTGACGCCCTGCATGCGCGCGCCCTTGGCCATGCTCATCGTCACATCGACCGGGTTCACTCGCCCGTCGCCCGGCACGTAGAAACCGGCCAGCAGGTCGTCGGTGCGTGCGAGGGGGAACATGTCGGCCACTTCGCGGGGCGACAGTTCGTGCACGTCCACGCCCACGTGGCGGTTGAACGTGCTGACGCGGCGGTACTCCTCGAGGCGGCCTTCGTCGGCGGCGAGTTCGATGAAGCCGACCGGCTTGAAGCCGGTGGCCAGACCCGTTTCAGCTTCGAGGTTCGTGTAGAGGTCGCGGGTGTACTTGCGCAGTTCGGTGGAGGTCTCCGAGGTGCTGCCGAACGTGACCATCAGGCCTGCGGCATGCCACGTCGTGCCGGAGGTGAGCTGATCGCGTTCCACCAGCACCGTGTCGGTCCAGCCCATGTGACCGAGGTGGTAGGCGATGGAGGTGCCGATGACGCCACCACCGATGATGACGACGCGGGCTCGGCTGGGCAGGCTTTGGCTCATGGTGCCCCCATTGAAGCATGTACGTTGCGCGCATGACCCTCGACGAACTCATCGCCGCCGCCTGCCCGATTATCAAGGACTCCGGTTGGGCGTTCTACTTCACCCCTGAGACTGCGGCACGCGGTGCGGCGTTGGGGCTCGACCCGGTGCAGTTCTATGTGATGGGTCGCGGCGGGGTGTTGGGCGACGTGGAGTCGGCCGTGGTGTCGGCGGCGTTCGGTTACTTCAACCCGTCACTCGTGGATCACATGTGGACTGCGGGTCGGGCCATCGTGTCGCCGCGTGTTGCCGGTGCAGCGTTCATGGAGTGCTGCATTGCTCACGGTGAATTGAAGCTCGCCGATGCAGCCGGCCTGGCCGAGTTCGTGGCAGCGGGCGAGAAGGTGATGGCCGCCACCGAAGTTGATGCCTTCGCCTTGTTCGCTGGCACTGCAGCCGAGCCTGCGGCCACCAGTGCGGCGGGGCGTGCCATGCAGATCGTCACCGTGCTGCGCGAGTACCGAGGCAGCGCCCATCTCGCCGCCGTCCGTGCGGTCGGGCTGGTCAGCAAGCAGGCGCATTACATCACGCGCCCGAACGATGCGAAGCAGTTCGGCTGGGGCCCCGACGACGCCCCGACGATCACCGACGTTGAGCGTGATGCGATGGTGGAGGCCGAGGCGCTCACCGACCGTATGGTGCGCTCTGCCTACGCAGCGCTCGACGGGTCCGAGCGCGAGACCTTCGTGTCTGGCCTGCGGGCCATCCAGACAGCCCTCGCCGCCTGAGTATTGTTCAGCGCATGAAGGAACTCATCTACCACCGTCTGTTCATGCCGGCGATCGGCAAGAACGCCGACCGGCCGTGTGCCACCAACGCAGCCACTGGTGCCAGCACCACCTACGCCCAGCACTTCGAGCGTGTGGGTCGGTTGGTGGGCGGTCTGCAGTCGTTGGGCGTGGGTCGCGGCGACCGGTTCGCCATCATGACGCTGAACTCGCCGGAGTATCTCGAGATGTACCACGCCGCGTTCATCGGCGGAGGCGTGGTGAACCCATTGAACCTGCGGTTCGCCCCGAAGGAGCTTGCGTATGTGCTGCGCGACTCTGGCACCAAGGTGTGCTTCGTCGATGCGGTCTTTGCGCCGCTCATCGACAAGGTGAAGGAGGAGGGCGGTCTGGAGCATGTGGTGCTGGTGGGCCCCGGCGACGCCCCGCACACGGTGCGCTACGACGACCTGCTGGCCGCCGCGCCGCACGTCATCCCGAACGAGGGTGAGGAATCCGACCCGGTGATGCTGATGTACACCGGCGGCACCACGGGCCTTCCCAAGGGTGTGCTGCTGGATCAGCGTGCCGAGATGCTGAACGCCTACCACGTGCTCATGCGACTGCCGATGAATCGCGATTCGGTGAGCTTCGTGCAGACCCCGATGTTTCATGCCGCCAGCATGTTCAGCGTGCTCGGCGGGCCAGCACTGGGTGCGCACACCGTCATCCAGCCGATGTTCGAGCCGGCTGCGGTGATGAACGCGGTGGAGAAGTACTCGCCCACCATCACGGTGATGGTGCCCACCATGATCGGCCTCACGATGGCCCACCCCGAGTTCCGGCCGTCGGGCCTCGGCAGCTTCACCGACCTCGTGTACGGCGCGTCGCCGATGCCGCAGGCGCTGCTGGAGAAGGTGCTGGCGCTGTACCCCGAAATGAACATCTGGCAGGGCTACGGCATGACCGAGAGCAGCAGCGTCATCTGCATGCTCGGGCCCGACGAACACCGCAAGGGTGGCAAGTACCTGCGCGCCGCCGGGTCGCCGTTCCTCGGCGTGGTGCTGAGCATCCAAGACGATGAGGGCAATGAGGTGCCCCAGGGCGAGCCGGGCGAGGTGTGCGTGCGCTCGGGCAACTACATGATCGAGTACTGGAACAAGCCGGAGGCCACGGCCGATGCATTCCGCGGCGGCTGGTATCACACCGGCGACGCCGGCTACGTGGACGAAGACGGCTACCTGTACCTCGTGGACCGTGTGAAAGACATGATCGTCACCGGCGGCGAGAACGTGTACTCCACCGAGGTGGAGAACGCCATCGCCAGCCACCCATCGGTGGCGCAGGTGGCGGTCATCGGCATCCCCAGCGAGAAGTGGGGTGAAGCGGTGCATGCCGTGGTGGTGCTGAAGCCCGAGGCCACTGCCACCGAGCAGGAGATCATCGACCACTGCCGCGAATGGATCGCCGGGTACAAGCTGCCCAAGAGCGTGGAGTTCCGCGCCGACCCGTTGCCGCTGAGTGGCGCGCTGAAGGTGCTGAAGAAGGACCTGCGCGAGCCGTACTGGGAAGGTCACGACCGCAAGGTCAACTGACGTGCGCGAGTGGCTGGTGGCTGCCGACGACCGCACCGGCGCATTGGAGACCGCTGCGGAGATCGCCCACTCAGCAGGCCCGGTGACGGTGACGGTCGGGGCGCCGCCCGACGGGAATGGTGTGGTGGACCTCGGCACGCGTGCCGGCTCGGTCGCCGCCGCCGAAGCCGCGGTTCACGCACTGCCCTCGGCCGTGTGGCAGGCCCACAAGATGGACTCCACCCTGCGCGGCAACTGGGCTGCGGAGCTGCGGGCGCGTGGCGGCAGGGCGCTGGTGATCGCTGCCTGGCCGCAGATGGGGCGTACCTGCGCAGGGGGAGTGGTGCGCGTGCACGGTTCGCCGGTTGGGGAGGTGCGCAACCACCTGCCGGAAGCGGAACTGCTCGGGGGTCTCGATGTGCTGCGAGCCTGGCTCGCGGGTGAGGGACGGGTGGCGGCGCTCGACATCACGACGTCCGACGAGATGGATGCGGCGGCCGCTGCGCTCGTCGGCTCCGACGTGTTGATCGCCGGAGCTGCCGGACCGGTCGGCGCCTGCTTCGCTGCACGCTTCGTCGGGCAGACGGCGGTTGAGCGGCCGTCGCTTGACGGTCGGGTGCTCGTGGTGTGCGGCAGCGCAACGGAGGTGTCGCGAGAACAGCTTCGAAGGCTGCGCGAGGCGCGACCCGATGTGCCTGTGCTCGACACTCCCGTTGCTGGAGGTGACCTCGATCCGTTGGTGGCCCGAGAACTCGGCTTTGAGGCGAGGGGTCGTGTGGCTTCGTTCGACACGTTGCTCGTGATCGGCGGCGACACAGCGGCTGCGGTGTTGGGGGATGGGCCGCGGTTGGTGGGTGGCACGGTGGCTCCCGGTATGCCGTGGAGCCTCGATGCCGATGGTGGAGGCCCGGTGGTGATCACCAAGGCCGGCGGCTTCGGTGCACCTGACGCGCTTGCGCGCCTGCTGAGCCGCGAGACTGGTTGACATGACTCTGGCCATCACCATGGGCGATGCCTCGGGCATCGGACCCGAGATTCTGCTGCGGCGATTCGTGGAGCACGGCCTCGGACCCGACGTGTTGGTGTACGGCGACGGCGACATCCTGCGTCACGGTGCCGAGTTGTTGGGGCTGCAGATCGACTGGTCCGCATTCCCGCTGGTGGATCTCGGCCTGCTCACGGTGGATGACCATCGCCCTGGCCAACTCGATGCCCTGAGCGGTGCCGCTGCGCGCAGTTACGTGGAGCGCGCCACGCTCGATGCGCTGGCGGGCAAGGTGGCGGGCATCGTGACGATGCCGATGAACAAGGAGGCCACGCAGCTCACCGACCCCTCCTTCGTGGGCCACACCGAGTTCATCGCCGAACTGTGCGGGGTGCAGAAGGTGACGATGATGCTCACGGCGGCCACGCCCAGTGGGTCGATCGCCGTCACCCACGTGAGCACGCACTGTGCGCTGCAGGAGGCCATCCAGCGAGTGCGTGCCGAGCGTGTGCTGGATGTCGTGCAACTCACCAACGACGTGCTGCGCCGTTTCATCGAGCGCCCGCGCATCGCGGTGTGCGGGCTGAACCCCCATGCGGGCGAGCATGGGTTGTTCGGCAACGAGGACATCGAGCACATCGCTCCGGCCATCGAGGCAGCGCATGCGGAGGGCATCGATGCCACCGGCCCGCATCCGGCCGACACCGTGTTCTTCCAAGCGGTGCACCGCAACCGCTTCGACGCCATCGTGTGCATGTACCACGACCAGGGGCATGGCCCGATGAAGCTGCTCGCCTTCGACAGCGGGGTGAACGTCACGCTGGGGTTGCCCATCGTGCGTACCTCGGTTGACCACGGCACTGCGTTCGACATCGCGTGGCAGGGGGTGGCGTTCACCGACTCCGTAGGGCATGCGTTGGACTACGCGCGCAAACTTGTGTCAGGCTCACTGTCATGACGTTGGGGAGCATCCGCCACGAGATCCGCATCCACCGCAGCGCCGCCGATGTGTGGGCTCGGGTGGGCGATGCTGCCGGTCTGCACACCTGGTTTCCCGGCATCACCAACTGCCAGGTGGATGGGAAGAACCGGGTCATCATGCTCGGGTCAGGCGCACCGCTGCCCGAGGAAATCTTGGTGAACGACGACACGCAGCGTCGCTTTCAGTACCGCATCACGGCACCGATTTTCGTGCACCATCGTGGCACCATCGATGTGATCGCACTCGACGACCAGGAGTGCCTGGTGGTGTACAGCACCGAGGCCGACCCGCGCACGATGGCGCTCACCATCGCTGGAGGCACGGCCGGTGCACTCGACGAACTCAAGCGTCAGATGGAGACCAACTGATGGGCCGCAAGATTCTCTTCGTCACGACCGACCAGCAGCGTTACGACGCAATCGGTTGCAACGGTGGCATGGTGGCCCGCACGCCGGTCATCGATGCGCTGGCTGCCCAGGGTCACCGCTACGAGCGAGCTCAGCCGCAGAGCGTGGTGTGCATGCCCAGTCGCAGCACCATCATCACCGGGCAGCACGTCAGCACCCACGGCGTCTGGATGAACGGCGTTGCGCTTCCGGTGGATGCCCCGTCGGTGGCACAGGTGTTGAACGACGCCGGATACCGCACTGCCATCATCGGCAAGCCGCACTTCGAGCCGTTCCTCGACCCGTTCATGCGGTTCGTGGAGAACTCCTTTTCGCGTGAACCGCTCGTGGGCACCCATCGCGGGTTCGAGCACTTCGAGGCTGCCACGCATGGCGGACAGGGCATGCTGGCCTACGCCCGCTGGCTGACCGCAAACCACCCTGAAGCAGTGCGCATGTTCTACCCGGTGCTCGACGGCACGCTGGAAGTGAACGCGATGGGCGGCGGTGAAACCGGCGCACCGCAGGTGTGGGAGAACGACATCCCGAAGGACTGGTACCACACCGACTGGGTGGCCGACCGCACGATCAATTGGCTCGACGGCCTCGAAGGCGACGACGACTGGTTCTGCTGGATGAGCTTCCCCGACCCGCACCACCCATGGGACCCGCCCAAGAGCGAACTCGGCCGCATCGACTGGCGCGACGTACCGCTTCCCGAGGGCTACCCGCAGACCGCTGCCGAACGCGAGGCCATTCTCGATGGCAAGCCGCGCCACTGGAAGGCATGGTACGACGGCACGCTGGTGAGCAACTACGAGGCACCGGCCCACTGGGTTCCCGCCACGCTCACCGCCGATCAGGTGCGCGAGGTGAACCAGCGCAACGCCATTGAATGCGAACTCATCGACGAGGCGCTCGGCCGAGTGCTGGCCGCCATTGAGGCCAAGGGTTGGGGCGACGACGTCGACATCGTGTTCACCACCGACCATGGCGAGTTCCAGGGCGACTTCGGTCTGCTCTTCAAGGGGCCGTACCACGTGGATGCGTTGATGCGCATCCCGCTGGTGTGGCGTCCTGCTCCCAGCAGTGCACCCGCCCCCAGCGCCGTCACTCGGCCGGTCGGTCTGGTGGATCTGGCGCCCACGTTCTGTGCCATCGCCGGTTTGCCGGTGCCGGAATGGATGGAAGGCAAGCCGCTGCCGGTCGACGACACCGATGCCGACACCCGCGGGTTCGAACGGTCGCTCACCGAGTGGGACAGCGACATCTTCGGCGTGGCGGTGCACCTGCGCACCATCACTCGAGATGGCTGGGTGTGCACCACCTACCAGGCTGGTCACAGCCACGACGGCACCGAGGGCGAGCTCTACCGCCTTGCCGACGATCCGCTCCAGCGGGTGAACCTGTGGAACGACCCCGGCTACGCAGCCATTCGCAGCGATCTGCTGGCCGACCTGTGGGATCACCAGCCCGCGATGCGGCAGCCGCTACGCCGCGTGGAGGCGCCGGTCTGACTTCTGCTTGCTGGTGGCCCGCTTGTGTGAAGGCACGGCCAGCATCCAGATGAGCAGCACGCTGATCAGTTCCGGTAGGTGCGACGCTTCGCCGATGATCGGCACGGTGCCGTTCAGCAGGTCCACCACGGCAGTCACGAGCAGGGCGCCCGCCAACACCGCAGCCACCGGCAGCATGGTGCGGGCTCGGGCTGGCCGGAACACCACGACAAGCAGGCCCACGCCATAGGCGAAGCTGAAGGCGCCCAGGTGCCGTGCGGCGTGGGCGGTGGCGTCGCTGTCGTCGCCCAGCAGGTCGCGGATGGCGAAGTAAAACACGTCGACCGCCACGAGTGCCAACAGCACTCGGGCGATGCTGAGGCTGGCAGCACGATCGATGGCCGAGTTCAGCCTCGACATCTCCTTGGAGATGTCGGGCATCGCCTGGGCGGGCTGAATGCGAGCCGAGCGGCGCCCCATCTCGGAGACGGCCTGGAAGCGACGGCATGCGGGGCAGGCGTCGAGATGGGCCTCAACGAGGCGCGGCTCAATGCCGGGGTCTTCCCCATCGATCCGGGCGGAGATCGCCAGTTGCCAGGGCTCGCAGTTCATATGTACATGGTCGCAGTTCGTCGGTCGATTAGTTCCGGGACTTTTGGCCTATTCCCCCGACGGTAATTGATTCCCGCCACTGTGTCCGACACACTGACGGGCATGCGGGAGACGGACGAGCTGCAACGCCAGGTGCACGCAGCCATCGAGGGCGACAACGTTGCCTTCGAACACATCGTCAAGAGCACGCAGCCAGCGGTGTGGCGGCTGTGCGCCTCGCTTGGTTCCGCCGGGGTGGAAGAAGACCTGGTGCAGGAGACCTACCTTCGGGCCATCAAGTCGCTGCCTGGCTTCCGCTTCGAAGTGCCCGTGCAGGCATGGTTGCTGTCGATCGCTCGTCGCGTGTGCGCCGACGACGTGCGCAAGCGCCAGCGATCGCGCCGTCTGGCGGATCGCCTTGAACTGAGTGCCGGCGACGGAGTGACCATCGACGACGACAGCGTCGAGCACATCCTCGACGGCCTCGAACCGGATCGCCGCGAAGCCTTTGTGCTCACGCAGGTGATGGGGCTCAGCTACGAAGAAGCAGCGGAAGTGATGTCGTGCCCCATCGGCACCGTTCGTTCTCGTGTTGCTCGCGCCCGCGCCGACCTTGCGGTGGTCGTGGCGCGAACGATGGCGGTGTGAAGGCTCAGTAGTGGCGACGCTTCTTCTGCTGGAAGTAGGCGACGATCACGAGGATCGCCACGAGCAGGATGATGCCGGCACCGAGGAAGTACATGGCGCTGAGCCTAGGACATTCGCGTCACAACCTGAGCGACGCAATATTCTTCGACTCATGATCAAAGCCATCATTGCTGCATTCATCGTCCTACTCCTCGCCACGTTCCCGGCCACCTGGTTGCTGATGTTGTTCCTCGGCAACGTGATGGCAACGGGCCCGTCGTACTGGGGCACCCTGCCGCTCGGCATCCTGGTGTCGTCGCTGCTCGGCTCCGCAGTCGGTGGCAGCGGCTACCGGCAGGTCTGATACCGGGGGTTGGCTGCGGGCATTCACGGTGAATCGCCCGCAGGCCAACCAACTCGCGACTACCGAGCGGGGATCAGCACTCCGTCGATCGGGATGATGATGCCGTTCGACGCCCGGGTCTCAGGTGCGATGGTGTTGATGCCGTTCACCTGTACCACGTTGCCGTCCTTCGTCACCGTGAGTGGCTTGCCATAGATGGTGGGCACCTCGGTGAGCGTGCCCAGGAACGACAGCGTGATGCCAGCGTTCACGACATGGAAGGCCAATGCATCGGTCAGCGCTGCTGGATCGTCGGCAGCGTCGATGGCGTCGTTCGTGGGGGCGAACACGGTGATGGGTCCGGTGACCGACGTGTCGTCGGTGTAGCCGGCGGCCGTGAGCGCCTCGACGAACTTGCTGAACCGCGGATCCGCCTGCAGTGCCTCGAGCACCGTGGGTGCGCCGGGGTCGGGAGGCGGCAGCACCGTCGTGGGCGGAGCCACGGTGGTGGGCGGCACGGTAGGCGGCACGGTGGGTGGCACGGTGGGCGTCGTACTCGTCGGTGTGCCGTCGATGATTCCTTGCTCGTATGCCGCCCGCAGCGTTGCTGCATCCACGATGCCGGTCTGCGGCACGCCGAGTGAGGCCTGCAAAGCCTTCACGGCATCGACGACCGCCTGCGAGTACACGCCGTCGATCGGACCGTTGTAGAAGCCGAGTTCGGTGAGCAGCTGTTGCAGGCCGACCACCGACTCCGTGAGTGCACCGGTGACGTCGCCATGCTTCGCCCGCAGGGCGGTGTCGGTGGCCTCGTCGTACACGCCGGTCTGGGGAACGCCGAGATCGATCTGCAAGGCCAACACCGCTGCGGTCATCTCATCGGACCACTGGCCGTCGATGGGGCCGCTGTAGTAGCCGAGTGCGGCCAGCACCTGCTGTAGGCGGGTAGTGAAGATGGCCGCGGCGAGGGCTTCCTGCTGACGCAGATCGTCGAGGTTCAGGTCGGCGGTCGACACCTCGCTCATCGTTCCGTCGTTGAACGTGGCCGTGGTGAGTCGCGCTTCAGCGGGGTCGCCATTTGCATCGAACCGCACGCCACCGCTGACGCCTTCGTAGTCGATGTCGTCGCCGGCGGCCAGGTTGCTCAGGCAGTCGGCCACCGTGGAGCACGACTTCCCGCCGTCGGTCACCTTCGTGAGTTGCGGGCCGAAGCCGGTGGCGTCGGCGGAACCGGCGGCCTGCGCGGCAAGTGCACCGATGATGGTGCAGTCGTATGCCTGGGCGCCGTAGACCAGTTGCGTGAGACCGGGTACCGCGGCGAGACGGTCGAGGAATGCGCGTGAGCCGGTGGAGCCGAGCACGCGAAGACCGTCGAGACGGGCCGGGTCGGTGTTCGAGGCTCGCTGCGCGAGGTTCGGGTCGAACATCCCGTCGAGGCCGATGATGCTGGTGGCGGCCACGCCGGCCGACACCAAAGTGTCCACCAAGCGGACGCCCTCGCCGTACGACACGAGCACGGTGGTGCCGGGCTTCGCCGCTGCCACCTTGGCGGCCTCGGCGGTGAAGATCACCTGGCGAGCGCTGTAGGGCACTACCTCCACGGCCATGCCGCGGGCTACGAGTGCGGAAGTGAGGCCATTGCCGACGCTACGGCCGTAGTCGTCGTCGCGGGCGACGATGCTCACCGTGTACTGCTGGCCCTCGGGCAGCTTCGCAGCCTCGGCGTCGGCGGAAATGGCGTTGGCCACGAGATCGACCGTGAACGCGTCGGGCATGGCCGTGCGATAGAGCACGTGCTGCTTGTCGAGCGCAGTGAGCTCTGGCGAGGTGGCCGAGGCGGAGCAGGCCACCGACTTTCCGGTGGACAGTGCGGTGAGTGCAGCCTTGGCGCCGTTGGAGCTCACCGGGCCGAGGACCATGTTGGCGCCCTGGCCGAGGAGGTCGGTGACAGCAGCAGCGGTGTCGCCACCGGGCGATTCGTCGACCGAGATCAGTCGCACCGGGCCACCGTTCACGCCGCCTGCTGCGTTGATGTCGTCGACCGCGAGGCCGATGGCGGCCTCCTGTGCGGTCGCAAGCTGCGACAGAATGCCAGCACCGGGACGCACGTAGCCGAACGTGAACGTTGCGGGACGAGCGTCAGCCGTGGTTTCCGATGCCGGTGCCGACGTAGGTGCCGCGGACGAGGTGGGGCTTGCGCTCTTGTCGTCGGAGCACGCTGCGAGCAGCACTGCCCCTGTGAGCGCCACCGCTGCGATGCGCTGCCGCGCGGACGGCCGGGAATTGGACATGTCGCCTCCAGTCATTCCTGCCATAGTGCGTACTGGTCGGTGTCCGGACACCACCCCTCGGGGGTGAATCAAGTTTGGATCAAGACAGGAATCGATAGCGGCGCTGCTGCTGCGGGAAGCAGACGACGATCCACAGCTCGCCTCGGCAGTGGCCCTACTGTTCCCACCATGCTCAGGTATCTATCGGGCGCCGGAGTCTTGGTGACGGTGTATCTCACGATGCCGCTCGACGGCGAGCGCTGGTGGCTGGCACTCATCGTCAGCCTGGTGGTGCTGGTGGGCATCGTGCCGTTCGCCTATCGGCGCGTCACCACGGTGGAGTCGAGCGAGAGTCCGGTCATGGCGGCAGCGCAGGCCATCCTCACAGTGGCCGGCATGGTGGTGTTCGCGTTCAGCTCGTTGTACGTAGTGGTGAACCGTCGCGGCGGCGAGATGGTCGGCCTCAACACACGGCTGGACTCCATCTACTTCACCGTCACCACGCTGGTCACCGTCGGGTACGGCGACATTCACGCCACCGGCCAACTCGCCCGGGGCGTGGTGACGGCCCAGATGGTGTTCGACGTGTCCCTGCTGGCCATGAGTGTTCGGCTGTTGTCGAACGCTGCCCGCAAGCGAGTGGAGGCTCGCGATTCCGTCTAGCCTCGTCTGGCCATGGCTTCGCAGGACGAACACCCCAATCCCATCTTCCCAGTGTTCCTGACGGTCTTCATCGACCTCGTCGGGTTCAGCATCCTTATTCCGGTGTTTCCGCTGCTCATTAGCCCCGGATCGCCGTTCAAGGTCACGCCCGATAGCTGGTCGTTCAAGGAAGGACTCATCATGTTGGGCTTCCTTCAGGCCGTGTACCCGTTGTGTACGTTCGTGGCCGCCCCGATCCTGGGTCAGTTGAGCGATCGGTTCGGTCGACGTCCCGTGCTGGCGTTCTCCATTGCGGGTACAGCCATCGGCTATGCCATCTTCGCCATCGGCATCAGTGCCCTGTCGATTCCGCTCCTGTTCATAGGTCGAGCGATCGATGGATTGACCGGTGGCAACATCGCCGTGGCGCAGGCTGCCGTCGGCGACATCAGCAACGACTCCAACCGCCAGAAGAACTTCGGTCTCATTGGCGCAGCGTTCGGCCTTGGCTTCGTCATCGGGCCGTACCTCGGCGGCAAGCTGAGCCAGCCCAACGTGAGTTTCTACGGCCTGTTCGACACGCCGTCGTGGTTCTCGGCCACGACGCCGTTCTGGTTCGCCTTCGGGCTGTGCCTGTTCAACGTGGCCCTCATCCTCACCCGGTTGCCCGAGACCATCGCCCACAAGGACACCACCAAGCGCATCGCGTTCGGCGACTCGGTGCGCAACGTGGTGCAGGGCTTCTCATCAGAGCGTCTGCGTGTGCTGCTGACCTCGTCGTTCTTCTTCAACGCCGGCTTCACGTTCTTCACCACGTTCTTCGGTGTCTACCTGTTCAACAAGTTCGACTTCACGCAGAGCAACACGGGCGATTACTTCGCTGTCGTCGGCGTGTTCATCGCGATCTCGCAGGCACTCCTGGTGCCGCGGGTTGCTCGCCGCCTTCGCGATTACCAGGTACTGCGGTTCGCCTACTTCGGTCTGGCGTTCGCGATGAGCGGCTACTTCATGGCCAATGCCAAGTGGCAATTGTGGGCCATCATCCCGGTCTTCACCGCCTTCAACGGCATGGTGATGGCGAACTCCACCAGCCTCATCTCGCGTTCCGCCGAGCCTGGCAAGCAGGGACAGGCCATGGGCATCTCCAGCAGCGTGATGAACCTCGCACAGGTACCAGCGAGCATTCTGGTGGGCTTCATCACCGGTTCGGTGAGCTCCAATACGCCGCTCGTCGTGAGCACCATCTGCATCGCCACTGCTGGCATCGTCTTCGTCGCGGCGTTCAAACCCACGTACGTGCACGACCCTGTCGCCGGCGAAGCGCCCGCGGCGGTGCACTGAGCAGTAGCGAGCTACAGGTGCTGGTTGCGTTCCAGCCAGCGCAGGGAAAAGAAGCCCCATGTCGGTGGGAGGTAGAACGTCGACGCTCGGTAGCAGAGCACTGCGGCAAAAGCGGGGCCGTCGGGCATTCCGGATCGGATGAGGCCGTAGGTGAGCAGAGCCTCGGCCACGCCCACCCCACCGGGGATGGGCAGCAGGCCTGCCAGCAGCGACACGGACAGGTGGATGAGTAGCAGATCGGCGAACGGCACGGTGGTGCCGAGAGCCCTGGCGAACACGCCGAGGGCCAGTGTGAAGCACAACTCCGTGCCGAGGTTGCCGCCCAGCAGGAGAGCTAGGCGGCGCGGCGAGCGGAACCCACGGAGCACGGTGAGCGCTTCGGTGCCGAGACGCTTCGTCCAGTCGATCAGCGCTCGTCGCAGCTTGCGGGCGGCAGCCAGCACCAGCACCACGATGGCGATGAGCGCCAGCGCCAACCACAGCAGGCGCTTGGCAGCATTGCTGGCGCCACTGAGTTCCAGGTCCAGTGTGGCCGGCGTGAACATCAGCAGGCTGGTGATGCCGATGACCTCGATGAAGAACGTGGTCATTACATCGACGAAGCCTGCAGTGAGCGCGGCGCCCGACGGCACGCCCCGACGTTGGAAGAACCGCACGCTCACTGCCACACGCGCTGCATAGGAGGGAATCGCGACCTGGATGTACGCCATCGAGAGTTGCAGCGCGTACACGGGGCCGAACGGCAGGGGAGCGGGTGATGCGCCGATGGTGCTGATGGCCTGCGTGACGCGGGTGGCGTTGGCGAGCAGGAATCCGACGATCACCAGCCACCAGGTGGCATGGATGAGTTCGTCGAGCACGCCTTCGAAGTCGAGGCCGGCGATGGCGGTGGAGAGGGCGAAGATGGCCAGTGCCGGTAGCGCGATCCGCAGCACGGTGCCGATGGTGACGCGCCGCAATTGCAGTACGGCGGGCTCTTCCACTCCTGCCGCTGCGGCAGCGGCGCTGCGCAGCGCGTCGAGATCCAGGTGGTCGTCCTTCACCTGCTGACGCTGCCGTGCGGTAAGTGCAGGGCGCTGCAGATAGGGCAACACCTCGGCCAACTCCTCGGCTCCCAGCGCACTCTCGGCGGAGGCGACGGCAGCATCGATGCCGTCGAGTCGGCTGAGCGTGACGAGTGCCTGTGCCCGGTCCTGGCGCTGCCGGCCGGTGCTGGCCCCAACGGCAGCACCACCGAAGTCGACCAGGCCCACCTCGTCGCCGTCGAGCAGCAGGGTGGTCTCATCGACCGTGCCGTGCGCGATGCCGCTGTTGTGCAGTCGGGACAACATCGCCCACACATGGGGTGCCAACCACGGCCGAGGCGTGCTCGGTGCGGCATGGAGCAGAAGTTCGCCTCGTCTGCGGAGCACCAGCACGGCATCGTCGTCAGCAGTGGCGCCGGCAGTGACCACCGGTTCGGTGGGGATGCCGGACTGTGAGGCGAGTAGCGTGACGAACGCTTCGTGCTCGACCTGCTGCAATCGTCCGAGGCGCAGCGGCGCGCCGGGCTCGCGGTACCAGAGGCTGCGCCACAGCGTGGATGCGAGCGCAGAATCGTGAGCATCGCGTCCGTAGACCTTGACGACGAGTGGGCCGCCGTGCTTGTCGATGCCGGACACTTCGAACAGGCCTGCCGGTTGACGATCCGCCGGACTGAGTGATCGAGCCACCACGCCAACTTGCTCGAGTGTCCGACGCACGTCGTCGATTGCGGGCCTGCCCGCGCACGAGCCAAAGAGCAGATGGGTGGCGGCTGCCGCGGCCGTGCCAAGCAAGACCCCTGCCACTCCGCCGAGCAGCGGTACGGTCGACAGGACCGTCACGCCGAGGCAGCCGAGGGCGACCAGCCACCGACCGACGCGGCGAACAGGCCGGGTGAGATGCGGGGCCATCGTGACCAGTACGGCGGTCGATAGCGCAACCCTCTGTGAGGGGTGGTGCGCAGTCCAACCCACGGCCCAGGTGAGTGCTGCAGCGACCACCGAGTCGCGCACCACATCGAGTCGCCGCTTCCATGCAGCAGCCACCAACAGCACAATGGCGGCGAGCACTAGCAGGTCGGCGCAGATCTGCCAGGCGGTGGTGAGGAACGAGGGGGCGATGCGCACGAGCAATGCGGCGGCAACGAGAAACCCTGGCGGCGGCCTGTCGGCGGCGACGGTGACCCACAGCGCGATGGCGGCGAACGCGAGCAGCACGACGTCGGTGAAACGGCGAGCGCGAGGTTCGGTACGCGGTGTCGCGAAAAGTGTTCGGCCTCGTCTCGACGGCATGGTGCCCCACTTTGCCACGAGTCGAGCGTTGGTCTCGTCACCCGTTGGGGGTTACCGTCGCTGCTTGTGCTGCACGCCTTCTTCCTGAGCCTCGGTGTGATCTTCGTCGCCGAACTGGGCGACAAGTCGCAACTCATGGCCCTGGCGTTCGCCACCCGGTATCGAACCATCCCGGTTCTCATCGGCATCACGGCGGCCACCGCGCTGGTGCACCTCGTATCGGTATTCGTAGGGGCCGTACTCGGGGCCGCGTTGCCCACCACCTTCATCAACATCCTCGCCGTGGTGTCGTTCGTGGGATTCGGTCTCTGGACCTTGCGCGGCGACGAACTCACCGCTGACGACGAAGAGCGTGCAGCGCAGCCCGCCAGGAATGTGATCCTTACGGTCGGCACGGTGTTCTTTCTCGCCGAGCTGGGCGACAAGACGATGTTGGCCACCATCACGCTGGCCACTCGCGAGGGAGTGGTGGGCACCTGGCTGGGCTCCACGGTGGGGATGGTCGTGGCTGACGGTCTGGCAATATGGGTGGGCCGAATCCTCGGTACTCGTCTGCCCGAGAAGGCCATTCGTATCGGTGCGGCGGTGCTGTTCTTCGTGTTCGCTGCGGTGCTGTTGTGGGAGACCCTGAAATGACGCGTTCTCGTCGAGTGGTGGTGATGGTCTCCGGTGGTGGTGCCATCAGCCCGTTCACCACGCCCACCTCCGGGTGCGCTACCGGTCTGTCGGCCGGCAGCACCGATACCGGTATGCGCGAAGCGCTGCTCGGCGCCGGCGTGCCGGTGTACACCTCGCCGGCCAACATCGGACGATTGCCCGTCACGAACGATCCCGACATCAACGGGTTCGACGGGCAACCCGAGCAGTTGCCGGCCGAGCTCACTGTGAACGCGGCGGGGTCCATCGACGTCGCCGGGCAGCATCTGGCGGCGTTCCTGCGGTTTCTTGCGGACCGCGAGGGTGTAGTCGAAGTGGACCTGCTCGGCCATTCGATGGGTGGGCTCTTCTCTCGCGCCGCGATTCGCGAACTGCGCGCAGAAGGTCATCCGCTACGCGTCCGGTCGCTCACCACGCTCGGCACTCCGTGGCTGGGTTCGTTCATTGCCGAGGTGGCCGGCGGGTATGCCGACCTCTCGCTGGCAGCCGACGACCCTGGCACCGAGACGATCATCAACGAGTTCAAGGTGCTGCTCGCCGACGTGTCGCAGGGCGCTGGGTGGGAGGTGACGACTCAGTATCTGGCGGCTCCCGGTGGTTGGAACGACCGACAGGGAAGCGCGCTGGAGGGCATCCCGGTCACGATGGTGGGCGGCGAATGGTTCCAGGTGGCGAACGGCGACGCCCATGCGTGGCCGCACGACGGGCTGGTCAGCCTGTCGAGTGCTCTTGCGACGGGCATCGACCCGCAGGTGGTGCAACCGCGAGCGACGCATGTGTTCAACGATGTACACAGCATCTTTTTCGCGGACCAGTTCGGGCTGCCGTGGAACCAAGCCCTCACCTGGAACCCTGCCGTTGTGCAGGTGGTGCTCGACGCGATCGAGGCGGCATGAACCTTCCTGCCGGATACTCGTTTCACACCATGACCTCCGTCGAGGTGGCCACGCTGGCCCAGTGGGCTGCCGACGAACAATGGAACCCCGGTCGCCACGACATCGCCATTGCCCACTCCGTGGATCCGGATGCCTTTATCGCGCTGCGACATGAGGGCGAGATGGTGGGAGGGGGATCGATCTTCTCCTACGACGGTCGCTTCGGGTTCATGGGTCTGTTCATCGTGCGCCCCGACTATCGGAGCAAAGGGTTGGGCACGGAGTTGTGGCATCACCGGCTTCGCCTCATGCGCTCCCGCCTCGACCCAGGCGCAGCCGTCGGAATGGATGGCGTGTTCGCCATGGCGCCGTTCTATGCCAAGGGCGGCTTCGTGTTGGCGTATCGCGACCTGCGGTTCGACGGTGTGGCACTGGATGGCGAACGCGGCACGCTGCAGCCCGTCTCCTCGGTGGGGTTCGCCGCGATCGATGCGTACGACCGTCGCCACGTGGCTGCCCCACGCACCGAGCTGCTGCGTCGCTGGCTGGCACAGGAAGGTGCCCACGTCGGTTTGGAGTTGGAGGGCGGCGAGGTGGTGGGCCTGGCCGTGATGCGGTCCTGCCGCACGGGCTACCGGTTCGGCCCGGTACACGCCGACCGCCCCGACATCGCCGAGCGGTTGCTGCGCGGGCTGATGGCTGAGGTGCCCGGCGCCCCTATCCAGATCGATGTACCCGAGCCGAACGTGCCCGGGCTTGCTCTCGCTGCCTCGTTCGGCATGACCGAGTCGTTCGGCTGCGCCCGCATGTACCACGGGCCAGACCCGGGTCTTCCAGTCGATCGCATCTACGGGGTCACGTCGTTCGAGTTCGGCTGATCTCCGTGTTGAGACGTTGAAGCCCGCTGCGCGAGAGTCGGATGATGAGCGACCTTCGCAGCAAGTATCGGTTGGAACGCGACAAGCGTCTTCGTAGCGATGGCAATGCCCAGTACATCGAGCCAACCGGTCGGTTCGCTCATTTCCTCGACGACCCCTATGTGCCCAAGGTCGAGCGCGAACCGCTCACCGACGACGTGACGTTCGCCTTCATCGGTGGAGGTTTCGCCGGGTTGGTCACCTCGGCTCGTGTGAAGCAGGCCGGCATCGACGATGTACGCATCATCGAGGGCGGCGGCGATGTGGGCGGTGCCTGGTACTGGAACCGTTACCCGGGCGCCATGTGTGACACGGCGGCGATGGTGTACCTCCCCTTGCTGGAAGAGACCGGGCACATGCCCACGAAGAAGTACGTCTACGCGCCAGAGATCTTCGGTCAGGCCAAGCGCATCGCCACCACATTTGGGCTGTACGACAAGGCGGTGTTCTCGACGGCGGTCACGTCGCTCACGTGGGACGACGATCGGAGTCGGTGGGTCATCCGTACCGACCGCGGCGATGCGATGACGGCCAAGTTCGTGGCGATGGGCACCGGTCCCTTGCACCGTCCGAAACTGCCGGGCATCGAGGGCATCGACAGCTTCGGTGGCCACTGCTTCCACACCAGTCGCTGGGACTACGCCTACACCGGCGGCAGTTACGAAGGCGCGCCGATGACGAACCTGGCCGGTAAGCGGGTTGGCATCATCGGCACCGGCGCCACGGCGGTGCAGTGCATCCCGGCGCTCGGGCGCGACGCGGGGGAGTTGTTCGTGTTCCAACGCACGCCGTCATCCATCGACGTGCGCAGCAATCACGACACCGACCCGGATTGGTTCGCCTCGCTGCAGCCCGGTTGGCAGCGCGAGTGGCTGATGAACTTCGTCACCCTGCAGACCGGCGGCTACGCGGAAGAGGATCTGGTGAAGGACGGCTGGACCGACATCACCAAACGGATTCTCCAGCGGATGAGCGAGATGTTCAAGGACGGGATGCCCGACGGCATGAGCCTGCAGGAGGCGTTCCTGAAGGCGTACCAGGACAGCGACGACGAGAAGATGGACGAGATCCGGGCCCGCGTGGATGCCGTGGTGCACGACCCCGCCACGGCTGAAGCGTTGAAGCCGTGGTACCGGCAGTTGTGCAAGCGCCCGTGCTTCCACGATGAGTATCTGCAGACCTACAACCGCCCGAATGTGCACCTGATCGACACCAACGGCAAAGGCGTCGAGCGCATCGATGAGACCGGCATCTGGGTCGGGGGCGTGCATCACGAACTCGACTGCATCATCTTCGCGTCGGGCTTCGAGGTGGGCACCACCTACGCACGGCGTGCAGGTTTCGAGACATACGGCCGCGACGGCGTGGCCCTCGGCGACTACTGGGCAGAGGGCATGCGCAGCAAGCACGGGATGCACGTGCACGGATTCCCGAATCTGTTCGTGGTGGCCCCGAGCCAAGCTGCCAACCTCATCTCCAACGTCACCCACAACTTCGGCGAGGCCGGCAGCACTATCGCCGCAGTCGTTCGCCATGCGATCGAGGTGGGCGCCGACGAGGTGGAGGTCACCCGGGACGCCGAAGACGCGTGGGTTGCGCTGCTGGAACAAAACCAGCGCGGTCTGCGAGCCGACCCCGACTGCACTCCTGGCTACTACAACAACGAGGGCTTGCCGGTGGGTCGCAAGGAGCAGCTCAATGGTGCGGGGTATCCGGAGGGGCCGGTTGCCTACTTCAACTACATCGATGCGTGGCGTAACTCTGGCGAATTCGAGGGTGTGGCGTTTCGCTGAGATTTATTCTCCGAGTGGCGAAGATTGCTAGATTGCGGCGATGACTGAGACCGTTGCGTTCCATTTCGATGTGATGTGCCCGTGGGCGTACCAGACGTCGCTGTGGATTCGCGATGTGCGTCGCCAGAACGGCATGCAGATCGATTGGCGCTTCTTCTCGCTCGAGGAAGCAAACCACGACGAGGGCAAGAAGCACCCGTGGGAGCGTGAGTGGTCGTACGGCTGGGGCATGATGCGTGTGGCAGCACTGCTGCGCCGTACCTCGATGGACCAGTGCGACGCCTTCTACGCGGCCACCGGGCACGCCCTGCACATCGAGGGCCGCAAGCCGCATCAACCGGAAGTGGCGGCGTCGATTCTTGAGTCCATCGGGCTCGACCCGGCACTGGTGCGCCAGGCCATCGACGACCCCACCACGCACGACGACGTGCACACCGACCACAAGGCCATCGTGTCGAAGGGCGGCTTCGGCGTTCCCACGTTGGTGTTCGAGGATGGCAGCACGCTCTACGGCCCGGTGCTCACCCCGGCGGTCTACGGCGACGACGCAATGGAACTCTGGGACATCGTGCAGCGCATGCGGAAGTTCCCGCACCTCTACGAGATCAAGCGCCCGAAGACCGACGACGATGTGCGTCACATCCAAGAGCAGTTCACCCCCTATCTCACTGCCCGCGATTGGCAGTCCCGCGAAAGGCCGGCACGATGACCACCCGCGAACAGATCGTTCACAACCTGCGTTCCACGCTGCAGTCGTTTGCTGGCCTGCTGGATCGCCTGCAGCCCGAGCAGTGGGAGGTGCAGTCGCTGTGCCCCGCATGGACGGTGCGCGGCGTAGCTCTGCACGTCGCTGGGATCGAATCGGTGCTGATGGGTTGGAAGCCCGGTGGCGAGAACCCGTTCGCCGCGATGCCCGCCGTGGCTGCCGAACTCGAGGCACTCTCCACCACGGAATTGACCGCTCGGTTCCATCAGGTCGTGGCAGCACGTCTGCTGGAGATCGAAGCGATGACCGACGACGAATTCTTCTCGCCGTCGTTCACCCCGGTGGGTCAGGCAACCTATGCGCGCTTCATGGCGGTGCGGGTGTTCGACATCTGGGTGCACGAGCGCGACATCGCCACCCCGTTGGGTATCGACACCGACAACAGTGGCCCGGCCGCCGAGATGGCACTCGACGAGGTGGAGGGCTCCATCGGCTACATCGTGGGCAAGAAGATCGGCGCCACGGAAGGGAACTCCCTCACGTTCACCACCACTGGCGGCGTGCTGCGATCGATCCACGTGAAGGTGGAGGGACGGGCTGCTCGCGTGGAGCACCTCGACCATGCAGATGCGGTGGTTACTGCCGACAGTCTCACGTTCATGCAGTTGGCCTGTGGCCGAATCGACCCCGAGGCTGCGATCAGCAGCGGCGCCATTGGTTACACCGGCGACGCAGCCCTGGGTGATCGGGCCTGCCGGAACCTCGCCTTCACGATGTAGTTGCCCGTCAGGGCAGCGCCACGATGGCCTCGTGTTCCAGCGTGGCCACCACCACGCCCTCCACGCGAATGATCACGTCGAGCACGGCTCGTTCGCCATGGCCCTCGAATCGCCGCACCACCACGCCGTTCACTTCCGCCGTGCCGCCGGGCCGGGCGAGCGCATGGTGCCGGATGATGCTGCGCGTGTGAATCCAGCTTCCTCGGGCCACCTCGGTGTGCGTGAGGTGGTTGGCCAACGCCGGCCACACCGCCGGATGCACGGCGTGATGCTCGGTGTAGAGCGGAAACGGATCTCCGGCGCGCAGGCCGTAGTCGGCCGACCATTCGCCCTCGAGTGGGACGAACTTGGTGGGGAGTACCTCGCCGGGTCGCATCGCTGGCACGGCGCCACTGTCGCGGACCGGTCGGAAGACGGCTCGAGGCTGTTCGGCCTCGTCGGTCACGGCAACGATCTCATCGCCGTCGGGCACACACCGCACGAGGTCGCCATCGAACACCGGTTGCCGGAAACGCACCTCGCCGCCGCCGTTGGCCACCCAGTCCAGCCCCCAAGCAGCGGCTGCGGGGTGGGTGAGGTACGCGTAGGTCGTCACGCCGGCAACGAGTGCTCGCGCAAACCCGGCGGCCCGAGCACCTGCGTCGGTGTGGATGGGGTTGCGGGCGTGCTCGGGCAGGTTCTGCGCCACGACCTCCCATGCCTCGGGTGCACTCATGGTTGCATCATGGTCGGGTTGGCTAGCCTCGGTCGAATGCGATACGCCTCCATCTCCGACCGCCTCAATGGGCTAGGTAGCGACAAGTGGGCGGTGCACATGGCCGGTCGCAAGCGTTCGGTGGCGGGCGAGCCGATGATCTTCCTGTCGATCGGTGAACCCGATCTGCCGCCGCCGGCCGCAGTGCTCGACCAGGCGGTGAGTTCCCTTCGGTCCGGTCGCACCAAGTACTCCGTCGGTCAGGGTGAGCCGGGCGCGTTGCGGGCGATTGCAGGCCACCTGTCTCGGCGCGGCGGCTGGGAGGTGTTGCCGGAACAGGTGCTGTACACGGCCGGCACCCAGCACGGCCTCCACGTGGTCCTCACCACCTTGGTGGAGGCGGGTCACGAGGTGCTCGTGCCCGACCCGTACTACGCCACCTATGAGGGCCTCGTCGCGTCCACCGGCGCAACATTCGTGTCGGTGCCTACATTGCCGGAACACAACTTCCATCTCCGGCCTGAGGTGCTGGAGTCGTTCATCACGCCCCGCTCGCGTGTGCTGCTTCTCAACACGCCCAGCAACCCCACCGGAGCCGTGCTCTCAGAAGCCGAGATCGATGCGATCGGTGAGGTGTGCGAGCGTCACGACCTCTGGATCGTGTGCGACGAGGTCTACGCCGACATCACCTTCGATGCTCCGTTCTGTTCGCCATTCGACCGGCCACATTTGCGCGAGCGGTCGGTGTCGGTGGCATCCATCTCGAAGTCGCATGCGCTGCCCGGTTTCCGCGCTGGCTGGGCGGCAGGTCCCTTGGAGCTGGCGCCGCGCATCACGTCGGTGGCCGAAGCGATGCTCTTCGGCAGCCAACCCTTCTTGGCCGACGCGGTCGCCGTGGCGTTGTCGCATGAGCACGAGGAAGTGCTGATGTTGAAGCGCACGTTCCGCGAGCGCGCAGAGGCATTGGTGGATGCACTACAGGGCAGTGATGCCGTGAAGGTGCACATGCCGGAGGGCGGCATGTTCGTGATGCCCGACATTCGCCCCACCGGGCTCACCGGCGAAGAGTTCGCCTGGAAGTTGCTCGACGAGTGCGGCGTGGTGGTGATGCCGGGGGAGAGTTTCGGTTCTCGTGGCGCCGGGCACATTCGTATCGCCCTCACCGTGGAGGCAGACGTGATGGCCGAGGCGTGCCATCGCATTCGCACACTGGCGGAGGCGCTGCATGCGGCTCGGTGAGGCCATCATCGACCTGCTGGTGCGCGAGTACGGGCTGCACACCGTGTTCGGTATTCCTGGCGTCCACAACATCGAGCTGTACCGCGGGTTGCACAGCAGCGGGGTGCGAGCCATTTCGCCGCGGCACGAGCAGGGTGCGGGCTTCATGGCCGACGGTTGGTCGGTGGTCACCGGCACACCGGGCCTGTGCACGCTCATCAGTGGGCCCGGCCTCACGAATGCCCTCACGCCGATCGCACAGGCCTTCCACGACTCGCGTCCCATGCTGGTGCTGGCTGCAACCACGCCATCCGAGGCGCTCGGTCGGCGCTTCGGCCCGCTGCACGACCTCGATGATCAGGCGGCGATGGCGCGCACGGTGACGGCGTTCAGCGAGACCGTGCTGCATCCCGAGGAGGTGCCCGAGCTCATCGCCATGGCCTACGAGGTCTTCACCTCGCGTAGGCCGCGGCCGGTGCATCTGGCGTTTCCCACCGACGTGCTGGAAATGGAAACTGGTCCGCTGCAGCGGTTCGGCGGGTCGTTGGCGCGTCCGTTGCCGATCCCGTCGACGATCGATCTGGCTGTAGCTGCGCTAGAGGCCAGTACGTCACCCGTCATCGTGGCCGGCGGCGGTGCCATCGATGCCGGGGCCGCGCTGCGCTCCGTCGCCGAACTGCTGGACGCGCCGGTGGTGCTCACCGGCAACGCCAAAGGAGTGCTGCCGTCGTCGCATCCGCTGTGCGCAGGCAATGTGCTTGCGGTGCCGGAGGTGCAGGCTGCGTTGGAGGCCGCCGACGCCGTGCTGGTGGTGGGCAGCGAACTGTCCGATGCCGACATCTACAACGGCGGACGAGCGATCGAGTTCTCGGGTTCGGTGGTGCGCATCGACATCGATGCCGAGCAGCTCGACCGACGCATGGAGCCCGATGTACGCATCGCCGCTGATGCGGCTGCGGCGCTCGCTGCGATGGCGTCGGGGCTGCGCCGCGCCGATCGTCGAGGCGAGCAGCGGGCAGCCGCATTGCGTGCCGCAGCAGAGGCATCGCACCCTTCGGCGTTGTTGCCGTGGCTCGACGCCCTCCAAGCAGCGATTCCCAGCGACGCCGTCGTCGCGCTGGACTCCACGCAGTTGGCGTACGCGGCCCATGTGCGGCTCGCCGCCGAGCGGCCTCGTTCCTGGCTGGCCCCGTACGGTCTCGGCACCCTGGGGTGTGCGCTTCCCATGGCCATCGGCGCCAAGCTTGCCGCGCCGGCTCGACCGGTGGTGGCGCTTGCGGGCGATGGCGGCTGGCTGTTCACCGTGGCAGAGATGGCCACTGCGGCAGACCACCAACTCGACATCGTGTTGGTGGTCTGGGACAACCGTGGCTACGCGCAGATCCGGCAATCCTTCGACGATGCCAACGCGCCACGCATGGGTGTGGATGTGTCGTCGATGGACCCCGCAGGTATCGCCCGCGGGTTCGGCTGGACTGCCCGAACTGTGGGCACTCCGGATGAACTCGAAGCGGCTGTCGGCGACGCGCTGGCCGAGGGCGGCCCTCAGTTCGTGCGCGTCATGGTTCCACCAGCGCAAACATGCTGAAGAACACATCGAGGTGACCGAAGATGGCATCGGCGGCACTGATGTCGCCCTCGGCCACGATGTTGCCGGCCGCGATGGCCTCGGCCAACGGCTGTCCGCCTTCGGTGACCGCCAACAGGGTGGGGCGGTCGAGGCGCAACGACGCAGCGGCGGCATCGTCGTGTCGGCCCTGCACGTAGTGCAGCGCGCGGTGCTGTAGGCCGAGCACCCACGGCTGCTCCTGCCCGTGTTCGAGGATGGTGATGTTCAGCAGTACCGACAGACCGCCCACTTCTTCGGCCTTCAATCGCATCGCCATGGCATCGAAGATCTGATCCACGGTCATCGCCATCAGGAACCCGCTCCGCGTGGCGGGCCGCGAGGGGAGCGTGCCGTTGCGAAGCTCCTGGGCGCCCGAGAGATACGCATTGCGGAACGTTGCGGACTCTGCCTGGTAACCGAGCTGCTCGTAGGCGTCGGCCTGCAGTTCACGCGCCGCCACGTTGGTGGGGTCGGCGAACACGAGATGGTTCACCAGTTCCACCACCCATCGGTAGTCGCCCTGATCGAACCAGCGCTGCGCCTTCTCCAGCAGCGCATCGGCCCCGCCAGCCAGTTCCACGTAACGCTGACCGCCCTCGACGGGGGGCAGCTTCCAGAGGTTGGCCGGGTTGCCGTCGTACCAGCTGAGGTAGCGCTGATAGACGGCCTTGATGTTGTGGACGAGGTGGCCGTAGTACCCAACCGTGTGGGATTCAGCGGTGAACTCCGGTGGCATCGTGAGCATCTCGGCAATCTCCACTGCCGTGTAACCGTGGTTCGCCATCCGCATGGTCTGGTCGTGAACCCACCGATAGAGGTCGCGCTGCAGACGCAGGTAGCTCAACACATCGTCGTTGCCCCACCGTGGCCAGTGGTGCGAGGCAAAGGTGAGTTCGATCTGTGGGCCCCACAGTTCGATGATCTCGCCGATGTACTTCGACCACTTCAGCGAGTCGCGGATGAGCGCCCCTCGAATGGGCACGAGGTTGTGCATGTTGTGGGTGCAGTTCTCCGCCGTGCACAGCCATCCGTGGTCGGGGAAGAAGAAGTTCATCTCCGCCGGCGCTTCGGCCTCGGGCGTGATCTGGAACTGGATGCGCACCCCGTCGACCAGCAGTTCGGTGCCGGTCTCACAGATCTCCTCCGTGGGGGCGATCAGCCCGGGCGGCCAGAACGGAATGGCCTTGCCCAGGCCGCAATCCACGTGCCCACGCGGCCCCGGGGGCAGCAGTGGGCCGAACTGGTACATGGCCCGTCGGGTCATCGTGTAGCCGGCGATCACGCTCTCGCCCAGCGTCTCGCGCAGGAAGTGCTCTGGGGCGATCACGCGGCAATGGCCCGCGTCGACGGCTTCGTGGCTGGTGACGCCGAACACGCCACCGAAGTGGTCGGTATGAGAGTGCGTGTAGATCACGGCCACCACGGGGCGTTCACCCAGATACTCGTTAGCCAGGTCGAGGCAGGCTCGGGCGCACGGTTCAGCGGTGAGCGGGTCGATGATGACCCACCCGGTGTCGCCGGCGATGAACGTGATGTTGGAGATGTCGTAGCCGCGGGCCTGCCAGATGCCGGGCGCCACCTCGAACAGGCCGTGGATGCCGTTGAGTTGGGCCTGCCGCCAGAGGCTGGGGTTCACCGTGTCGGGGTTCTCGCTGCCTCGTTCGATGAAGGCGTAACGGTTGGTGTCCCATGCGGCGCCGAGTGGAGTTTCTATGGCGCCGGTGGCGTGCTGGGCAACCAGTCCCTGCGAGGCCCGGGTGAAATCTGCCTCATCGAAGTGCAGCGCCCGGGCCTCATTTGCTCGTCGGGTGTGGTCGGTGGCGTCTTTCGGGGCGGTTCCCATCACTCGAGAGTATCGCTGACCTGCGCAAGCAGCCAGCGCATGGGCACGCGGTGATCCAGGTCGCGCAGCGGCGCGTCGAGCAACGCCAAAGCGGAGGAACCGCCCGCACCGAGCACGTTGAACACGACGGTGAGCTGCGATAAGTCGTCGCCAACTCCCATCCCGAGAAATGCCTGCAACAGTTCCTCGTTCGCGTCCTGGTACACGCCCTTGAGCATGTCGGCGATGTGCTCGTCGTAGCAGGCCGCCAGCGACACCTCTTGACGGTACGCCCGCCACAGGTGCCGTTCGGGACTGAGCGACGCGATGAACATCGCCGCGTTGAGGTCCGCCCGGATGGCGTTGTCAATGTCGGGGTTGTTGAGCACGGAGGGCAGTTGCCGGGTGTTGCCGCGCACGATGTCGCCCATCACCTGCTGAAACGTGAAGTCGTGCAGCTGCTGCAGGCTCGGGAAGCGAGGTGTGGCGGCACCGGTGGAGAGGCGTGCCACGCGGCAGATGCGCATCATCGAAGCGGCAGCCACGCCGGAGGATGCCACCACCTGCATCGTGGCCCGCACCAGACGCTGGCTCACTTCATCGAGCGTGTCGACGAGCGGAAGGCTCGGAGTGATCGGCGGGACGGTGAGAGGCGTGCCGGGATCGATGCCGACCCGCTGTGCGGCGTCGTCGGGCATGGCTGCGAGCATTTCGAGGAACAGGTACCCGATCTCGACTTCCGAGAGCTTGGCGTTGGCGGTCTCGATCCCGAGGCGAATCGTGAGCATCCAGATGGCGCGCAGCAACGCGATGTCGCTGCGGTCGCGCAACTCGGCGAACGTGCGGTTCAGGTCGGGCAGCACCACTTCCAGCAGCGTCGGGTTGCGGCGGGCCAGCGTGAGCAGTAGCAGCATTGCTCGATCGTCGGGGGAGGAGGGAGCGGTGCTCGCCGGGTCGACCATCGTCTGCAGCCAGTCGAACCCCACCTCCGACCACAACGTGGCGAACAGACCGGAAACGTCGCCGAAGTAGGCGTAGACGGTTCCTCGGGCCACGCCGGCTTCCGAGGCGAGGCCGTTCACGGTGATCTGGTCGAACCCCAGGCTGTGAATCTGGTGCAGCCCGGTCGCCATGAGGCGACCTCGGTTCGATCGATCGGCGATCAGCGTCCCTGACTGGGTGGAACTCACGCGGCAAGTCTGCCATGCAGGGGGCCGCACAGTTGAAACGTCCGCTCTCTGGCAGCGTGCGACCTACGCTGGAACGGTGAACACCGAACGGCAGGCCGCACAGTTGGACGCATGGCGTCGTCGGATGGACCCCGTGCTCATCGTCGCTGCGGTCCTGCCGCTTGCGGTTGGCCTCACGAATGCTCATCGAGACCGTCCGGCGGTGTGGCTGGATCTCATTTCGTGGTTGATGTTCCTCACCGACTACTTCGTGCGGCTTCGCCTGCGGCCGGGGTACGTGAAGTCGAAGGGTGGCATTTTCGATGCCGTCATCGTCATCTTCACCGCACCGATCTACCTCATCCCCGGTCTCGGCTCAGTGCGCATGATGGGGCTGGCCCGACTGTTGCGGCTCGGGCGAGTCTTCGTGGTGTCGTCGCACAGTCAGAAGATCCGCGAACTCGGCCGACGCCTCGGCACGGCTGCGATGTACTCAGCAGCGCTGATGCTGGTCTGCGCGATCATCGTGGATGCTGCGGAACCCGCATCGAGCGGTTTCGTGAACCTGGGGGATTGCCTGTGGTGGGCCGTGGTCACGTTCACCACCGTGGGGTATGGCGATCTCGCTCCCGTCACCTCTGCCGGCCGGATCGCAGCCGTGTTTCTGATGCTGGGCGGTGTGGCGCTGATCGGCAGCCTGGCGGCATCGTTGGGCTCCTTCCTGAACAAGGACGAAGAGGCTGATGAGCAGGCTGTTCTGGTGGGCGAAGTCCGGGCGCTGCGAGCCGAGATCGCCGAGTTGCGTGCGGCGATCGCTGGCACTGGGTCGAACGACCCAAATCATCCAAGAAACGGCCAATAGCGCCCCCAAAACGGGCAGATCGGTTGCCCTCGTGGGCCACTTCTGCGCACACTTCCCCGGACGGGAGGCGGAGGTATCACCTCTGCCGAAATGAGAGGAGCTGCGATGCAGCACACCAAGCGGCCCACGCGCCGAATCATTGCAATGGTGGCGGCCACGGCATTCGTGACACTGCCGGCGGCAGTAGTGACCTCGCACGTGGCCTCGGCCACCGTGCTCGACACCGACCACGACGGGATCCCGAACATCAACGACCGCGACGTCGATGGTGACCGCCTCCTGAACGGCTGGCCGGCAGAGAAGAACATCGACGGCGATGCGTTCTCCGACGTCTCCAAGTACGAGCGCGACATCGATGGCGATGGCCTGCCCGACAACTCGGCGGCGGAGAAGGACATCGACGGCGATGGCCTGGCGGACAGCTCGTCGCGCGAGAAGGACATCGACGGCGACGCTTCCAACGATGATTCGGTGTCGGATAAAGACATCGATGGCGATGGCCTGGCCGATGATTCGGTGTCGGAGAGCGACATCGATGGCGATGGTCTGGCCGATGACTCCCCGTCGGAGAGCGACATCGACGGCGATGGTGTCGACGACTCGGTCGACACCGACGAGGACGGCGACGGCCTCGACAGCGCTCACGATTCGAACGACGACGGCGATGACCTCGACGATCTCGACGACGATGACTCGAACGGCGACGGCGTCGACGACAATGGTGGCGGCAACGGCGGTGGCAACCACGGTGGCACTACCACCACGACCATCGCTCCGGTGACGACCGATCCCACGACGACCACGGCAACCACGGTCGTCTGACCACCTCTTCATCCGACCTTCGACAGTGCCCCGGGCTTCGGCCCGGGGCACTGTCGCGTCTGCCAGCAGGCCGGATTCACGCATGGCGTTCAAGTCTTTACTAATGGTGGCAAATGCCCTCTTTTCGTGAGAAAGAATAGACGAAGAGCGGTTGATCTGCCCTCCGATGGGTCAAATGACTCATGTAAACGCTCAGATATCTCCCTATGGTCGTACGCCTTGGGCCTGAACGGCCTACGACCTATGGCGGAAGTGAAGGCGGAGAGATGATCGGACGTTTCGGACGGGTGCGGCGTGGGCAAGCAGCAGTGGTGGTGATGGCGGCGGTGGCCGCCCTCAGCCCGATGAGCGCGTCGGTGTGGTCGCCTCAGACCGCTGCCGCCACGACGGCTTCAGCGACGGATGAGAGCAAGATCCCCCACTACTACGGCCCCTACAACAACTACGCGAACAGCGTTCAGGCGATGATCGACGCAGTTGTGGAGGTCGTTGGTGGCGGCGGAGCAGGCGCCTCGGCCACGGCAACGGTGGACCCCGTGACGGGCGGCATCACTGCCATCGACGTCACTGCCCCGGGCGAGGGGTACACCTCGGTGCCGAGCGTGACGATCACGTCGCCGGGCATCACCCCGACCGCTGGCGCACATGCGACGGCCACGATCTCGACCGGCGCCATTACTGCCATCTCGGTGGTCGAGCCCGGCTTTGGTTTCACCGAGCCGATCGTCACGATCTCCGACAACTCCGCCTCGCCCGGCACGGGCGCAGCCGCGCAGGCCAGTGGCGGCGTGGATGATCTCACGCTGGTCGACGGTGGCTCCGGCTACGGCGACAAGCCGGTGGTGCAGTTCAGCCTGCCCGACCTTCCCGGGGGCACACTTGCCACCGGCATCGCCACGATGAACGCCAACGGCGTGGTGACCTCGGTGTCGGTGGTGAACCCGGGCTCGGGCTACACGAAGGCCCCGACAGTGGTCATCATGGATGGCCTCAACGCCAACAATGCCGGCCCCGCCACGGTGACCGCGACGATCGGCGTGTCGCAGATCGACATCGTGGACCCGGGCACCGACT
Source organism: uncultured Acidimicrobiaceae bacterium (assembly GCA_903919455.1). Lineage (GTDB taxonomy): Bacteria > Actinomycetota > Acidimicrobiia > Acidimicrobiales > Ilumatobacteraceae > UBA668. The sequence continues at coordinate 79,179 of CAIXIJ010000072.1, forward strand.
ACTCCGTTCCGCCCACGGTGACCATTGCGAATGCCGTCGCTCCGTTCGACCGTGGTGCGTCCGCCACGGCCGACATTGCGGCCAAAGGCGCCGTCACCAACATCCACGTTGATGCCCCCGGCACGGGCTACGTCACCCCCGGCATCAAGAAGTTCATCGACACGCTCCCCGGGCTGGGCGAAGGCGCGGCGAACAACCTGGGTGAGTACATCCCGGTTGCACAGCCCGATACCACCACGTACCCGGGAACCGACTACTACGAGATCGCCGTCGTGCAATACCGCCACGTGTACGGATCCGACATTCCAGCGACGCTCACCCGCGGCTATGTGCAGCTCTCCACCAGCGTCATCCCGGGCAAGCACGCTGCCCTCACCAACGCCTCGCTCAACCCGAACGGCACCGCCACCGCAGCCCTGTTGCCCGATGGCAGCCAGGCCTACGGCGTTGACGCGCCGCACTATCTCGGGCCGACCATCGTGGCCACGAAGAACCGCCCGGTTCGTGTTCTCTTTCGCAACCTGCTGCCCACCGGCGCCGATGGCGACCTGTTCCTCCCCGTCGACACGACGGTGATGGGCTCGGGCGAAGGCCCGAACGGGATGATGCTCGACGCCAATGGCGTGCCGATGCCGATGGCTGCCGATCAGGGCAGCGTGCTCGACGGCATCCGCAACCCCGAGTGCGGCCTCAGCCCCAAGCCCGCCAACTGCTACACGGACAACCGCGCCGAACTGCACCTCCACGGTGGCATCACGCCCTGGATCAGCGACGGCACGCCTCACCAGTGGGTCACCCCTGCCAATGAGAACACGCAGTACCCCAAGGGTGTGAGCGTGAGCAATGTGCCCGACATGGCAGATCCGGGCCCCGGCGCCGAAACGTTCTTCTACACGAACCAGCAGAGCGCTCGCCTGATGTTCTACCACGACCATGCTTGGGGCATCACCCGCCTGAACGTGTACGCCGGCGAGGCTGCTGGCTATGTGATTACCGACGCAGTCGAGCAGAAGCTCTTCGGTCCGACCGGCACCTTCCCCGAGTTGGGCGAAGGCACACCGTTGATCATCCAGGACAAGACCTTCGTGCCGGGCGCTGCGCAGTTGGCCAACAGCGACCCGACGTGGGACACCGCCCGCTGGGGTGGCGAAGGCAGTCTCTGGACTCCGCACGTCTACATGCCGGCGCAGAACCCCGCCGACCCGACGGGCATGAACCCGTTCGGCCGTTGGCACTACGGCCCCTGGTTCTGGCCGCCCGCGACGGACACCACGAGTGGGCCGATCGCGAACCCCTACTTCGACCCGGCCTGCGACCCGGCCACGGCCGTCAACGGTTTCTGCGAGCCGCAGCAGATTCCCGGCACCCCGAACGTCTCGGTGGGCATGGAAGCCTTCAACGACACGCCGGTGGTGAACGGCACGGCGTACCCGACCACCACGGTCGAGCCGAAGGCGTACCGCTTCCGGATTCTCAACGCGGCCAACGACCGCATGTGGAACATGTCCTGGTACGTCGCCGACCCCACCACGGGCACGAACTCCGAAGTGGCGCTGAACCCGGCCGAGCTGGCTGCGGCACAGACCGACCCCAATGTGGTTGCGACGCCCGACACCACCAAGAGCCCGGCCGGCCCCGACTGGATTCAGGTCGCTTCTGAAGGCGGCTTCCTGCCGCAGCCGGTCGTGATTCCTGCACACCCCACCACCTGGATCACCGACCCCACCCGATTCGACGTGGGCAACGTGGATCAGCACTCACTGCTGCTGGCCCCGGCCGAACGTGCCGACGTGATCGTCGACTTCTCGAAGTTCCGCGGCAAGACGCTGATCCTCTACAACGACGCCCCGGCGGCATTCCCGGCCCGAGTGAGCACCTACGACTACTACACCGGTGGCCCCGATCTGGCTCCGGTGGGCGCACCCACGACGCTGCCGGGGTATGGCCCCAACACCCGCACGGTGATGCAGATCAAGGTGTCGAACTCGGCCCCGGCACTGGCATGGGACCGTCCGAACACGACGGCCGACAAGATGGGCCAGCTGATGGCCGCCTTTGCTCACCACGCCGACAACTCGGGCGTGTTCGAAGCAGGCCAGCACCCGATTGTGGTCGGTCAGGCTGCGTACAACTCCACCTACGGCAAGAGCTTCGTCGATTCGGCCTGGTGCAACAGCCCCAGCAAGCCCACGACCAAGTGCGACGGTTTTGCCCGCATCGGCGAGCAGGCCGGCGACACGTTCAGGTTCGACACGTTGAACGGCAAGCAGCTCGGCGTGAAGATCGAGAGCAAGGCCATTCACGACGAGACGAACTCGAGCACGTTCGACGAGTTCGGTCGATCCGCGGCAACCCTCGGCGTGGAATCGAAGGGTGCCACCCCGCTGCTACAGAACATCAACTTGTTCCCCTACGTGAACCCGGCGACGGAGGTCCTGAACTCGGACAAGTTGCCGAGCAGTCTCGACGTGACACCGATCAGTTCAGGCGACGACGGCACGCAGATCTGGAAGATCACGCACAACGGTGTGGACACCCACCCGATTCACTTCCACCTCTTCGACGTGCAGGTGCTGGACCGAGTCACCTGGGACGGCATCATCATGCCGCCGGAGCCGAACGAGCTTGGCTGGAAGGACACCGTCCGCATCAGCCCCCTCGAGGACACGATCATCGCGGTACGTCCCATCGTGCCGACGCTGCCGTTCAACATCCCGGACAGCAAACGACCGTTGAACCCAGCGATGCCCATCGGCGCCAAGGGCGACCAGTCGGGCCCCAATGGCAAGCAGGCCGGCTTCAACAACACCGATGTGAACGGTGTGCCGATCGCGCCCATCGTGAACGACGTGGTGAACTTCGGTTGGGAGTACGTCTACCACTGCCACATCCTCAGCCATGAGGAGATGGACATGATGCGACCGGTGAGCGTGCACGTCACGTCGCTTGCGCCGGCGGCCAGTTCCACCACCGGAGGCCGCAATTCGGACGACCCCGCCAAGGTGACACTTCGGTGGGACGACAAGACTCCGGTGGACTACAACGACCCCATCACATGGGGAAGTCGGCGGGCCGAAATCGGTTACCGCATTGAGCGGTCGACGCTGCTGGCCAATGGCGAGACGCCCTACCAACAGGTGGGTGTGGCTCCGGCCAACACCACGACGTTTACCGACAGCACAGTGTCGCCGAACGTGGCGTACCTCTACCGCGTGGTCACCTGGAACGAGGCGGGTGCGGCCCGGTCGAACCGCGTGCCCATCTTCACCGGCTCGCCTTTGGCCACCTCGGTGACGGTGCGTAGCGATGGCAATCCCTCGATCGTGGGCGACCCCGTGAAGCTCACGGCCATCGTCTCCAGCACCCTGACCACCGGCACCATCGTGTTCACGTTGGATGGCGTTGCCCAGCCGGCAGTGGCCCTGACGGATGGCGTCGCACAACTCTCGGTTACCGGTCTCGGCATCGGCGATCACTCCGTGGTGGCGCACTACTCCGGTGACAGCAACTTCGTCGCCAGTGACAGCGCCCTGTTCACTCAGACGGTGGGCGGCTACCCGACCACGGTGCTGCTGGAGTCCAGCCGCAACCCCAGCGCTGCTGGCCAGGTGGTGACGTTCACGGCGGTCGTGCAACAGGTCCGAACCATGGACGGCATTCCCACGGGTTCGGTGCGATTCACCGTTACCAACCCGGGCTCGTTATCCATCACGTCCACAGTGGCGCTGAGCCAGCTCGGTGGGGCTACCTTCAACACCACGGCGATGTCACTCGGGGCGAACCTCGTCAGCGCGGAGTACATCCCGACGGGCTTGTTTGCGCCGAGCTCGAGTCGTCTCACCCAGACGGTCACTCTGCGCCCCACCACCACAGTGGTCACGGTGAACCGCGACCCGAGCAACTTCGGCCAGTCGGTCAGCGTGACTGCAACGGTGCGCACCATTGCAGGCGTGCCCGGGCCGCCCACCGGCACGGTGCAGTTCATCGCCACCGGTCCGGTCAGCGACCTTGCACCGGTGGTGGTGCCGCTGAACAACCAGGGCGTGGCGATTTGGACTACCACGCAACTCCCGGTCGGTGCCGTCACCGTTCGAGCCACGTATCAGCCCACGGGTTTGTATGCGGCGAGCAACGGTTCGATCGGCCTGACCGTGATCGGCAAGCCGACGACCACCACGCTGTCGAGCAGCCTGAACCCATCGGGCTTCGGTCAGTCGGTCTCGTTGACGGCCCAGGTGCGCGCCGTGAACGGCAACAACGGCAATAACGGCAATAACGGCGCGCCAACCGGCTCGGTGCTCTTCGCGATCTCCAACCCTGTTGGCCTGGCTACCACCGCCACCGTGCAGTTGAACAACGGCACGGCAGTGTTCAGTTCGACCGCCTTGAGTCTTGGGAACCACACGGTGACGGCGCTGTACGTGCCGTCGGGCGTGCTGGGTTACGAGCCCAGTTCCGCCACGCAGACCCAGGTGGTGGTTCGTAGCGCTAGCGCAACCACCGTCACCTCCAGTAACAACCGGCCACGTGTCGGTCAGTCGGTCACTTTGACCGCGACCGTCACTCCTGCGGGCGCAACCGGCACGGTGCAGTTCACCGTGAACGGCGCCCCCTTCGGTGGTCCGATCGCTCTGCCCGCAAATGGCCGAGCCACATTGACCACCAGTTCCTTGCCAGTAGGAATCCTGTCCATCCGGGCCGTCTACAGCGGCGGTCCGAGTGCTCTCGGCAGCACGTCGGTCATCTACTCGATGACCGTTCGCTGACCGAACCGCATCGAAGGGGAGTTGCTCCGCCAGGCAACTCCCCTTTGGCGCGTCTGTGGTTCAGCTCGTCTTGCTGATGACGTCCTCGCCGTAGCGGGCCAGGGCCGCGGCGGTGTCGCGGTAGAAGAGGAAGGCGGGCAGGATGACGCGGCTCACGCCGATGTCGGCGAGCGCCTTCACTTCATCGAGTGCCCGGCCGCCCACGGCACCGTTGCCGCCGGTGGTCATCTCGATGGCATCGGGGTCGCGGCCGTGCTCTTTGGCTTCGTTGCGCACGATGTCGAACGAGCGCGACAACTCCTCGTGGGTGCCGCGTCCGGGGAAGAACCCGTCACCGAGTCGGCCAGCGCGCCGGGCGGCAATGTCGGTGTGGCCTCCGATGTGGATGGGTACGGAACCTCGCACTGGCTGCGGGCGGGAGATGCACTCGTCGAACTGTGTGAACTCGCCGTGGTGGGTGGCTTTCTCCTGCGACCACAGTGCGCGCATGGCGGCCACGTGGTCGTCGGTGCGTCGGCCGCGCTCGTCGAACGGCACGCCGATTGCATCGAACTCCTCTTTCATCCAACCGACGCCGATGCCGAGGTGCACCCGGCCACCGGAGAGGTGGTCGAGCGTGGCCACCTCTTTGGCCAGCACCACGGGGTTGCGCTGCGGGAGGATCAGGATGCCCGTGGCGAGGTTGATGGTGCTGGTGGCTGAGGCGAGATAGGTGAGCCAGATCAGCGGGTCGGGGATGGGGAAGTCTTCGCCGCCAGGCATCTTGCCGGACGCGTCGTAGGGGTACGGCGAGGCGTAGCCCGATGGCACCACGACGTGTTCCACGGTCCACAGACTTTCGAAGCCGGCGGCCTCGGCGGCCTGGGCGAACTCGATGGCCGGACCCGGCTGGGTGAATGGGCCGGTGTTCGCGAATGCGATGGCGAATTTCATGTTGATGACCCCTGTATGTCGACGGCTACGGCGCAGAGTCTGGCATCGTGCATGCAGTAGACGTAGCAGCGGAACAAGGAGGCACGATGCGAATCGGCTGTGTGGGAATCGGCAACATCGGACGGCATCTGGCAGCGAACCTGCTTGCAGCGGGTTTCGACGTGACGGTGCACGACCTCGATCGCTCGGCATGCGCCGCGCTGGAGGCGGCGGGTGCCACCTGGGCCGCTTCGCCCGCGGCAGTTGCGGCATCGGTGGACACGGTGGTGACATGCCTGCCGTCGGTAAAGGCCATCACCGCTGTCGTGGCGGGCGAGTCCGGTTTGTTGGAGGGCTTCCAACCTGGTGCCACCTGGATCGACATGAGCACGAACGACCTGCACGAACTGCAGCGTCTCGCCGGTCTACTGGCCGAGCGTGGCGTGGCCACCCTGGAGGCGCCGGTCACCGGGGGAGCGCACAATGCAGAGTCGGCCACCATCACGGTGCTGGTGGGTGGCGACGAGTCGGTGTACCAACAGCACGCCGCCGTGTTCGATGCCGTTGGCGGCCGTGTGTTCTACATGGGCGAACTTGGCAAGGCGGCCATCATCAAGGTCATCACCAACATGCTGGCCTTCATACATATCGCTGCGACGGCAGAGGCGTACATGTTGGCGGCCAAGGGTGGTATCGACCTGCGGTTGGCGTGGGAGGTCATCAAGGCCAGTTCCGGTAACAGCTTCATTCACGAGACCGAGAGCACCACGATTCTCAGCGGTAGCTACGACATCGGCTTCTCGCTCGACCTGTCGTGCAAGGACCTCGGCTTCGCGATGCAGTTGGGCCGAGAGTTCGATGTGCCGCTGGACATTGCAGCCACGGTGGAGCAGTTGAACATCCGGGCGCGCGCCGCCTACGGGGGAGCGGCTGGGTCCCCCATGGTGGCGCGTTTGCTGGAAACGGTGTGCGGTACCGAGCTTCGTGCCCCGGGCTTCCCCGCCACGCTGGAGGACTACCTCGCCACCATGCCGCGTGCTGGTTAGCATTCGCCCATCGTGGTGGTCGCCGTCAGTCGCTCCTTCACCGTGTCCGAACCGGCGCAACCGGCGTACGTGCGGTCGCCAGTCACAGCGATCCGACTGCTCGTAGCAGTGGCGCTGTTGGGAGTGTCGTTCTCCGTCCTCCAAGCCACCGACCCGGCGAGGTTCGCCGAGAACATCGGAGAGTTGCTCGCATCGGCCCCGCACTGGTTGGTGTCGGGCGCCGTCGCCACCTTTCAGATCCTGTTCCTCGTGCCAGCCGTACTGGGCTTGCTTTCCCAGTTGCTGCTGCGGCGATTCGTCCGTGTAGGCCGGATGCTGCTGGCTTCCGCGATGGCTGCCGGGGCTCTCTTCGCGCTCTCGCACTGGGCGGGCTCGGACTTGCTGCCCTTGCTGCCGCAGCACCTCCCCGGCGTGTCGGGTGGAGCATTGAATCCGGCGACCGGACTCACCGACTACGGCATCGGCGCATCGTTCCCAACCGGATTGGACCTCGGTGTCATCAGCGCATGGATGTTCGTCGATCGCAGCCATTGGTCGGGTGGGTGGCGGTGGATCGGCCGTTTCGTGTTGCTGCTCGGTGTGTTGGCCCACATCGGTGTGAGCCTGTCGAACCCGGCGATCATTGTGACGATCATCACCGCGGCGATGGTGGCAGCGCTGCTGGTGCAGGTGCTCCTCGGCGTGCCCAACAGTCGCCCGCGAGCAGCGGTGGTTGGCGAGATTCTGCAACGGCTCGACTATCGCGTGCAGTCGGTGGAGCGCTTCGGCGGGTTCCGCGGGTTTGCCGGCTTTCGGGTGGCGATGGACGACGGTGTGCAACTCTTCGTGAAGATCGTGAGCCGCGATTCGTGGGCAGCCCTGCTGCCCGTGCGCCTCTATCGGGCGATGCGCTTTCGCGACGTTGGGCAGGATCGCCCGTTCCGATCGCTTCGTTCGATGGTGGAGCACGAGGCGCTGTGTGCGCTGAAGGCGCACTCCGACGGCGTGCCCACCGCCCGACTCGCTGCGGTCACCGAGTTCCCGCCCGACTCGATGATGGTGGCGTTCGAATCTCAAACGTTCCAGCCGCCGGGCGATCTGGACGACGAACGGCGCACGCCCGAACTGCTGCACCAGGTGTGGGGGATCGTGGCGGCGCTGCGGCACAGCCACACCGTCCACCGGCGACTCAACGCAGACTCGCTGCTCGTTGACCAGCGCGGCACGGTAGTGCTGGTGGACTTCAGCGCCGCATCGTTGGGCGTGGTGGGGCCGGCGTTGGCCACCGACGTGGCCGAGTTGCTCGCGGCGACGGCGGTCATCATCGGGCCGGATCGAGCCGTGCAGGCGGCGATCGAAGGGGTCGGCGCATCCGCGGTTGCCGACGCGCTACCGCGGTTGCAGCCGTTGGCGCTCACGCCTTCCACTCGGGCCGCGGTGAAGACGGCCGGATGCTTGGACGACCTTCGACACGAGGTGCAGCACGCCACCGGCGAGTCCGCAGTGGTGTTCGACGAACTTGAACGCGTGAAGCTGCGCACGCTGGCCAGCCTTGCGATGCTGGCGGTGGCTATCGCCGCGCTGATCCCGCAATTCCTCGGTATCGGCTCGGTGTGGGGTGAGTTGCGTCACGCGAGTTGGTGGTGGGTTGCGGTGACGCTGGGGTTGTCGGTGGTCACCTACATCGGTGCTGCGGTGGCACTCGATGGATCGGTCGCGGAGCGGCTCCCTCTGGTGCCGAACATGGGGGTGCAGTTGGCGACCTCGTTCGTGGGCGTGGTGGCACCGGGCGGAGCGCTGGCACTGACGGGTCGATTCCTTCAGAAGCGTGGTGTCGACACGCCCACCGCCGTGGCAGCCGTGGGAGTGGACACCTTGGCGGGAGTGATCGTGCATCTGGTGCTCACGGCGCTGTTCTTCGGTCTTGCCGGAGTGTCGGGTCTCGGCACGTTCGACCGGCCGTCGGTCGGCACCCTCGCGCTCGTCGGAGTTGGAATTGCTGCTGTTGCTGTTGTCGGGGTGGCGCTGCCGTGGAGTCGGTCGCTGCTGGTCACGCATGTGCTCCCCGCGACCCGTCGCTCGATCGCCAGCGTGGGTGACATCGCGCGTCAGCCGGCGAAGATGATCGAACTCTTCGGCGGGTCGGCGATCATCACCATGGGCTACATCACGGCGCTGGCGGCGTCGGTGGAGGCGGTCATCCCTTCAGGCGGGGGCCCGGCATTCACGTCGGTCGCACTGGTGTATCTCGTCGGAACAGTCGTGTCATCGATCGCCCCGACGCCGGGAGGGATCGGCGCAGTGGAGGCCGCCCTCATCGCCGGCCTTACTGCTGCGGGCATGCCCAGCACGACCGCCGTGGCCGCAGTCATCCTGTTCCGCTTGGCGACGTTCTGGCTGCCATTGATGCCGGGATGGGCGGCACTGGTGCTGCTGCAACGCTCCGACGATCTCTGACGAGCCGGTAGGTACCTCAGCGACGTCGAATCGGCCCGAGGGCGCGGGCCGTGCCGTCTGCCATGTGCAACGTGGTGATCGCTCGGTCGCGCAACGTCACTTCGACGGCGTCCTGTAGGGCGGCGCCGAGTTCCGCGCTTGAGTCATCCACCGCAAAGTGGGTGAGATGGGCGTCGGTGACTTGGAGCCGCCAGGCGGCGCGGCCGATCGCCCGATCGTCGAGCCACATCTGCAGTGCGGTGGGGCCATCGTCGGCAATTGCCAGAACGGGCTGCTGCTGGCCGATCTCGAACGCGTAGGGGGTGGGGCCGTGACGATCATGGAATGCCAGACGCGCCATGCAGGCCTGCAGCGTGGGGGTGGTGCCTGTGGGAATCCACCACATCACGGCAGCCGAATCCACCATCCACTCCTGGCGACGCCGGTAGACGTCGCGGTGAAATCCTCGGTAGGCGAACTCGCGGAGTTGTGCGATGGACTCCCACACCGACGCATTGACCGTGATCAAGGGATCGTCGTAGGGGGCGTCGTCGGTGTCCCTCGAGTCGATGCCATGGCGCCACACGAACCCCGGGCTCGCCTCTGCGTGCGCGTTCGTATCGTCGATCAACTCGACGAAACCCTCGGTGGCCGGGTGGCCCACTGGATGCCGGAGTTTCGCGATGTTGTACTGCGCCAGGTGCACCGCTGGTCGGGTGGAGCCGAAGAGCAGCGGCGATCGCTCGTTCACCGCACGACGTCGTAGACGAGCTTGGTGACGCCGTTCGAGTAGCTCGCCGATTCGCGCAGGCGCAGTTGGCGCTTGTCGCGGTCGTCGCGGCTGAACATGCTCTTGCCGGCACCGAGGAGCACCGGATACACCAACAGGTTGTACCGGTCGATGAGGTCGGCGTCGGAGAGCCGACGGCCGAGTTCGGCACTGCCGTGGATGAAGATGGCACCGCCGTCGCTCTGCTTCAACTCGGCGATGTCGTCGTTGGAACGCAGGATGGCGATGTCGCCCCATCCGTCGAACAGGTCGGCATCGGTGATGGTGGTCGACACCACGTACTTCGGCAGATCCTGGTAGGCGGCGTGGTCTTCGGAGCCGCGCCAGACCGGAGCAAAGGCTTCGTAGCTGCGTCGGCCGAACATGAGCGCGGTGGTCTCGGCGAGCTCCTCGCCCTTGAGCGCGAATGCCTCCGGGACGAACTCCGTGTCGAGGACCCATCCGCCACTGCGGTGGCCTTCCACCTTGCCGCCGGGCGAGTCGACCACACCATCCAAGGACATGAAGCCCGTGTACACCAGTTCTCGTCCCATGTGACCTTCCTTGTGTCGAGCGAGGGCGGAGGCCGACTCGTTCGTCGAAGCCTAGTAACCGACGGTGACCGGGGAAGCGGGAGCGGGGCTGCCTGGCAGGCCGATGGCGACCAGTCGTGTCTGCCTTGCCGCGTCGTCCCATGTTGCGCCGGGCGTGAGCCTGCTGCGTCGCCCGACCACCTGCAGCACGTAGTGGCGGGTGGGGTCGTTGGCCAACCACACGGTTCCTTTGGCCCGCACGATGCCGTCGTGAAGGTTGGCCACCCACGTCTCGAGCGCCTCCCGCTCGATCGGTGCGTCGAACGCCCACGACCAGGTCTCGTGTTCGGTGTGCGGTTCGTCGTCGTGCGTGGAATCGGCATGCACACCCAGTAGCAACGGCATCGCCACCTGCGCCTCGATGGCATCGATGAGTACCGCGTCGGGGGCCGCGGTGTGGGCCCACTCCCGGAGTGAAGCTGCGCTCTCGGCACTCACCAGATCGAGTTTGTTCAGCACCAGCAGTTCGGCGGAGCGCAATTGACGCTGCACGGTTCGGCCCACCACCCGGTCGGAGGCTCGACGGCGCACCGTCTCCGCGTCGGCCACCACCACGATGCCATCGAGTCGAAACCCGGGCGTGAGCGCGTGGTGCGAAATGGGCCCGGGGTCGGCAACGCCGCTTGCTTCGATGATGAGATGTTCGGGTGGCTCGGGTTGGTTGCGGATGGCGAGCAACGTGTCCATCAACGTGCCGGCCAAGCCGCAACACACGCACCCGTTGGCCAGCGTGATGGTGGAGCCATCCGTGGCGACGATGAGGTCCTGGTCGATGGCGATCGACCCGAAATCGTTCACCAACACCGTGGTGCGTCGCCCGGTACCGGTACGAAGAAGATGGTTGACCAGGGTGGTCTTGCCGGCCCCCAGGTAGCCGCCGATCACGGTGACCGCAATCGGCGTGCGGTCGGTCACGGCCGTGGGGCCTCGAACGCCGTACCGCCCACCACGGTGCCCCACACCGCGATGTCGCGGATGGCCATCGGGTCGACGTCGAGTGGCGATTCATCGAGCACGGCGAAGTCGGCCAACTTGCCGGCCTCGATCGAGCCGATCTCGTCGTCCATGTGCAACTGGAAGGCGCCGCCAATGGTGGCGGCGTGCAGCGCTTCGTACGGAGTGATCTTCTCGTACTCGCCCAACACCCGGCCCGACGGCGTGACCCGGTTCACCGCACACCACATGGTGTGCAGATGACCAATGGGGGTGACGCCCGAGTCGGAGTGGAACGACAGCGGCACGTTGTTGTCGAGCGCAGTGCGGCAGGCCCACATGCCGCGTGCTCGTTCGGGCCCCATGGTGAGGTCGTGGTGCTGATCGCCCCAGTACCAGATGTGGTTGGTGAAGATGTTGGCGCACAAACCCAGGCGGCCCATGCGGCGGTATTGGGCGGCGGTGGTGGTCTGCGAGTGCTGCACCACGTGGCGATGGTCGAGCCACGCATCGGTGCGCAGCACTTCTTCCACGGCGTTGATGAACACCTCGGCGGCGCCGTTGCCGTTGCAGTGCACGTGCACGTTGAGCTTCTGCGCGTGGAAGGCGCGGATTGCATCGACGAGTTCCTCGGGCGTGGAGAGCAGAAGGCCGTGGTCCTCTCCGGTGTAGTAGCCGGGGGCGAGCATCACTGCCGTCCATCCCTGGAGCGACCCGTCGATCACCAGCTTGATGCCCTGGTTGCGCAACTTCGGCGTGCTGTGGTTGTCGCGCAGATCGACCGCAGCCTGTGCCACGGCGGGGTAGTCGGCGGTGGAGCCGGGCATCGCTGGCACGTTGTACATCACCATGCGTGCGGGGAAGTCGTCGCTGTTCACGATCTGCTCCCACGGCTCGCGAACCTGGGGCATCAGCAGGAACGTACCCACCAGTTCGGTGGAGGTGGTGACGCCTGCGTTGCGGCACATCTCGGCGTGAATCATCAGCACGTCGGGGCCGCTGGCCTTGGCCATGAACGCGCCCATTGCCTGGGTGGCCAGGCTCATCGCCGGCGATTCCTGCAGCTCACCGTTCGGCTCGCCATCGGCGTCGCGTCCGACGCCGGGGGTGACTGCATCGCGGGTGATCCCCTCGGCCGCGAGCAGCGCCGAGTTCACGGTGGCCAGGTGGCCGCTGGCGTGGCGAATGAAGATGGGGCGAGTGGCCGACACCTGGTCGAGCAAGCGCTTGTCGAGCCGTGCTTCGTTGGGAAAGAAGATGGGGTCGAAACCGTTGGCCAACAACTGCTCACCCTCGGGCAGCGCCGCGTCGATCTCGCGCAGCTTGGCCACCAGCGCATCGTAGGTGTCGATGGGTTCGGTGAGCGTGCCGTCCGGCAGCGGGTACGGGTAGTAGCCGAGGTACGGCACCATGGCGGTGAGCGCGTCCATGGTGTGACCGTGCGCTTCCACGAACCCGGGCACGAGCACCTTGTCGGCAAAGCGGTCGTCGACAGTGTGTGGCCCCCAACTCGCACACTCCTCGAGTGTGCCGACAGCGATGATCATGCCGTCGCGCACAGCCACGGCCGTGGCCTCGGGGTTTGCTGGGTTCATCGTGACGATCTTGCGTGCCGTGAAGACGATGGTGCTCATGGCCGGATTGTAGACAGTTCCCCTGTTCCGATTGAACGTTGTGCGTCCCAGGCGAGGTTCGGCCGTCGCGACCCACCCACGTGGGCAGGAAACGCTGCTCCATCTGCCGCACGATTCCCTGCCCACGACGCGGCCGAGGCGCCCGGTCGACTGCCGGACGCCTCGCGGAACTTGTGGGGGTCTGAGCGAGATGAAAGAAAGGCATGGTCAGAGGAGTCGTGCTTCGGCCGTCTAGGTGTGGGCTTCACACGCGAATCGGCGTTCGTTTACACGGCCGGCACGACGAGTTCCGGTGAGATCGAATCGCTCGATGCCGGGCGCGGCGCCCGTTGGCGCCACATCGACGCGGCATGGGCAGGTCCGCTGCGGCTCAGCGACCGCCACCGCCATCTGCTCGATGGCATCGAGCAGGCCGACAGTGTGGCGATCTCGGCCCACAAGTGGCTCTTCCAGCCGAAGGAATCCGCGTTCGTGCTGTTCGCCGACCACGAGGCGGCGCACCGGTCCATCAGCGTCGACGGCGCATACCTGGCCGTTCCGAACGTCGGGATTCTGGGATCACACGGCGCCGTCGCAGCGCCGCTCGTCGCCATGCTCCTGGCATATGGTCGTGAAGGAGTTGCCGGCATGATCGACCGGACGATGGAACTCGTCGAGGATCTCGCCGAACTGGTCGACGCCCACGACGATCTCGAATCGAGATCAGCCCCGAGCAGCGGCGTGCTGTGCTGGCGCCACCGGCGCGTGAGCGTCGACGACATCAAGCGGCATCTTCCTGAGGGCGTCTTGGTGTCCACCACGGCCATCAACGGTGAGCCGTGGCTCCGCTCGGTCGCGGCCAATCCCAGTGCCGACCCAGCCAACGTCGTTGCCGGCGTGCTGCAGGCCGCCAGCAACTTCAACGCACCGTGAACTGGGCGCTCGGGTGAATCACCCCGCCGACCTTCTCGCCCGCCGGGTCCAGACTCTCCCCGGCCGAACTACGCGAGACGCTCATCACGCTTGCCCCCTACGCCGGTTACCCGCGTGTGGTCGGACTCGTTGGTGAATGCGAAGGCGTCATCGCCAAGTGGAACAAAGAGCAGCAAGCCCCTGCGTAGCGCTCACCGTGAAAGGTTGGCGAAAGGTCTGTGGTTCATCCTTAGACCATGGACATTCCTCACCTGCCTTCAACTTCGTCGCTCGACGAAGTCATGCAGCACATCGACCTCGCCGGAGCAGTGATCATCGACCGCCTCTTCGCCGGGTCCGTGCTCGATGCTCTGAGCCGAGATCTTGCTCCGTATCTGCGCTCGAAGCCCGCCGGCAGCCAAACCGGCAACGAGTCGCAGCAATCATTCCACGGGCCCCGCACCACACGTTTCGGCGGGCTCGCCGGCAAATCCGCAGCGTTCGTTGATGTGCTACTCAACCCACTAGTGCTCGGCGCGGCAGAGCAACTTCTGCTGCCCGCTTGCGGTGCCATCCAGTGCGCCGGCACACAAGTGATGGCCATCGGGCCGGGCGAGCCGGCACAGTACCTGCACCGCGACCAAGGCGCTTGGCAAACTCTCGTCGAGGCCGACTTCGCCCCCGAGCTCGCGATGTCGGCGATGGTCGCAATCACTGATTTCACCGCCGCGAATGGCGCCACCCGCGTGAGCCCCGGAACGCACAAAATGGCGCGAACCGATTTCGCTGCGTTTGATGAAGGTCTGGTGAAGCAGGCCGAGATGGAGGCCGGATCGGTATTGCTCTACACCTCAAAGGTGGTGCACAGCGGAGGCGCTAACCAGACGAACGCGACACGGGTCGGTATGCACATCTTCTTCGCCCTTGGCTGGTTGCGCTCTGAGGAGGCTCATCAGATCGCTCTCTCGAAAGACGATGCGATTCGTTTACCCGAGCGGGCGCGGAGCCTGCTGGGATTCGGCGCATACGATGGCGACCAATACGGCGGCGGCCGCTTGTGGACTGTGGATTACGACGACCCTGCGGCGTTGTATCGGGTCTGACCGTCGACGTTGCGCCCTTCCCAGCCCTGCGGAGATATGTGAAAGTTTGGCCGTGACTATCTCGGTTCTGGGCCGCGCACGACTGCGCGGGCAAGAAATTCCCTCAGCGAGACAGCGCCGGCTCGTCGCCGCACTGGTGCTGCACCGTGGGTCCGACGTTTCGAGCGGGCGGCTCGCTGAATACATCTGGGGCGAGCAGCAACCAGCCGACCCAAGCGCCGCGCTACACACGCTGGTCTCGCGTGTTCGCACGATGCTGCCCGATACCGCAATCATCGAAGCGTTGCGAGGCAGCTACCGGCTTGTTGCGCCCACAGGCGTGATCGATATCGACCGAGTGCTTCATTGGCGAGCCGCAATCGCTGAGCTCAATACCTCTGAGCAGCCGGCGGCGATTGATGAGTTCCTCGCGTTGTATACGGGCGAACCCTTCGTCGACATTGATGACATCGACGCCATCGCCGCGCGAGAGCAGGCCCTCGAACTTCGAGTGGGCTTACTTGAGGCTCGAGCCGAATCAGCGATCTTGGCCGGGAATGTCGACGCCGCAATCATCACGCTGCGCGAAGTTCTCATCGAGCGACCCGACCGCGAATCGTCCGCAGCGTTGCTGATGGAAACGCTGTACCGCAGCGGTCGGCAACCCGAAGCACTGGCCGTATACGCCACCTTGCGTGACCACCTGCTCAACGAGTTCGGGGTGGATCCAACGCCTCGGCTGTCCGAGCTAGAAGTCGCGATTCTGCGCCACGACCTCACGCCCACGGCGCCCCCCGCTGACGCACCGAGGAGCATCCGCCGAGCCACGATGCCGCATCGGGCGAGCAGCTTTGTGGGCCGCGGCCACGAGGTAGACGGACTGGCTGCATTGCTCACCCGCGTCAGGTTCGTCACCGTGCTTGGCCCAGGCGGAATCGGCAAGACCAGCCTCGCGTCTGAAGTCGCAACGAAGGTCGAGGGCGTCGGCACTCGTGTCGTTGTGGCCGAACTCGCCGACCTTGCTGAGGGAACCGACCTTGCTGCAGCAGTTGCCGGTCGAATCAAAGCCCCAACCCAAGCCACAGAGTCGCCACAGGATGCCCTTGCCCACCACCTCGCGAGCGCTCCCACTCTGCTGTACCTAGACAACTGCGAGCATCTCCTCGAGAGCGTGGCCGATCTCATCGCAACCCTGCTGGGGGCGTCACCCACTCTGCGCATCCTCGCAACCAGCAGAGAACCGATCGGCGCCGAGGGCGAGCACCGCTGGGTGATTCACGGCCTGCCAATAGCCGACGCCGAGCAGTTGTTCGTAGATCGAGCAGGTGCTGCACGTGCGGAAGCAGAGTCGTTGCGCGGCGACGCACGCGTTCGGCTGTTGTGCGAACGACTTGATGGCGTTCCTCTAGCGCTTGAACTCGCAGCCAGGGCATTGGCCTATCTGTCCCTCGACGAGATCATCAGTGGTCTCGACAATCGATTCGAGCTACTCAACCGCAACCGACGCTCTGCTCCCAATCGCCATCAAAGTCTGGAGGCAACTCTCGATTGGTCGTACCAACGACTGCAACCGTTCGAACAGCAGGCCTTCGATCGGCTGGGGGTGTTTGCCGGAACTTTCAGCGCCGAAGATGCGCGTCAATTGGTAGGACCGCATGCCGCCGATGTCATTGCGACTCTGGTCGACCGATCGCTGGTGGGTGTCGACCCTCTCGCAACGCCGGCCCGATACGAACTGCTCGACACGATGCGCGCGTATGCCCGGCGCAATCGGGGTGATCAACTCGACATCGATCGGGCTGCGCTCGCCCACTTCGTATTGGACTATGCCATTACGGCCTCGGCACGCACGTCGGGGCCGGATGAGTCGAAGTGGTTCAACGACCTTCGAGCGAGCATGGCCAACCTCCGACAGGCATACCAATTTTTCGTCGAGACGCGCAACGACAACCACCGCGTGCGCCTCGTTGCTGCGCTCGCCATGTGGGCATGGCAATGCGACCAAGCCGAGGTTCTGGCGTGGGCGCTTGAGACCGCCCTCGACGTCTCCGTCACCGACCCTGAACTTGCGGCGTACGCATTTGCCGCTGCAACCATCACGCGGTCTCGATCGAATGAGTTGTTCGAAGGCGCCGACACAGCACAGCGAGCCGCGATCGTCACGCAATCAACAGGCGGCGTGGCAGCAGCGCTGAGTTTCTACGCTGCGGCCGAAGTCGGGCTGTTTCGCGGCGAGTTCAGCTCGGCCGAGCAGTCGGCGCTTCGCGCGTACAGCTTCGGCGTGGCTGCAGGCGACGCCCCCGGGGCGCGGGCAGCGACATTCTTCGCAGCGATTGATGCGGCATTAGCGATCATCTATTCGGGCCGCTCCGCAGAGGCCGGAATCTGGATCGACACAGCTCATCGTTTGGCAATCGAACTCGACAGCGCGGGCGCTCATGCTTGGGTCGAATTCACTCAGGCCGACGCGGCATTCAGTAGTGGCGACATCGACCGAGCGCTCGAGCATATGAACCGTTGCGTCGCTCTGATCGACGGGTCACAACACTCGTTCCTAGCCGGCGTGGCCGACCTCTCGCTTGCGACGCTCGCTTCGGCCCAGAACGGGCTGAAGCCCGGAACCGTCCGACGCGACCTGCTCTTGTCGGTCTTTGAGCGCTGGCAAACCACCATGTCGTGGGCCCAGGCAACGCTCGGCCTACGCCTGCTCGCTGCGGCGTTGGCGGCCGAGGGGCAGAGCCTCAACGCTGCGGTGATACTGGGCGCGTTTTTCGCCTCGGCTGTAGACCCCGGCGACGCTCGGATCCAAATGGCCGAGACCTTGTCACGGTTGAGTGGCGACCTGTCCGACGGAGAGCTGCAGCGCTTGCTTGCCCAAGGAGGCGCCATGTCGCTTCACGACGCTGTGCAACATGCGATCGAGATTCTGACCGACTCGTTACCCAACTGAGCTCTACGCAACTGGTCACTGAAACGTCGGCGAAAGGTTGATGAAAGGTCTGTTGACGACAATGACGACAACACCCCACCATCTACCGGAGGCGCACTCATGGCCCTATATCGCAACTCGCTCCCACAACTCAGCGGAGAAATCTTTCTCATCGACGGCGGCATTGAGACATCGCTCATCTTTGACCAAGGATTAGACCTGCCCTTGTTCGCGGCGTATCCCCTGCTCGATACCGTTGAGGGCCGTGCCGCCCTGCGGATCTACCTTGCCCCCTATCTCGACCTCGCGAGCGACCACGGCACGGGCTTCATCATCGAGACACCCACATGGCGGGCCAACGCCGACTGGGGCGCCCAGCTCGGTCACGACGCTGCTGAACTCGACCGCTTCAACAGGCTGGCGGTTGACGTCGCCCTCGAAACGCGCCACTCGTGCGAGGTCGTGGCACCGGTATTGATCTCTGGCCTGCTCGGCCCACGCGGCGACGGCTATGTCGTTGATCAAGTCATGACCCCAGCCGATGCCGCCGCGTATCACCACGCGCAGATCGCCACCTTCGCCGACACCGAAGCCGACCTCATCACCGCGATCACGATGACCACCGCCGAAGAAGCCACGGGTGTCGTGCTCGCTGCCAAAGCGTTGAACATGCCTGCAGTCATTGGGTTTACCGTCGAGACCGACGGACGTTTGCCATCAGGCATGTCGTTGGGCGAGGCCATCACTGCGGTCGACAACGCCACCGATTCATGGGCCGCGTACTTCATGATCAACTGCGCTCACCCAACGCACTTTGCTGACGCTCTCGATTCGAGCGAGCCATGGACCACCCGAATCCAATCGATCCGCGCCAACGCTTCGATGATGAGCCACGAGGAACTCAACGAAGCCGAAGTGCTCGATGCTGGCGATCCCGCCGACCTCGCTGCGCGTTACCTCTCGCTGCGCGAGATGCTGCCGCGAATCAATGTTGTGGGCGGATGCTGCGGCACCGACCATCGACACATCGCAGCGATCGCCCAAGCGCTGGCGCCTATCTGAGAATTCGGGTCTTGCCGAAGATGGCGCGTCGTCAGCAGTCGAGGCTCGACCGATGCTTGCTTTCGGTCAGTCTCAGCGAACCGTACGAGCGCAAAGACGGGCATTTGTGGTGCTCGAAGCTCATTGCGGCTGCGATACCACTCAGAGAGTCTGGCGGTGTCCCCGGTGCACCCCCGGGTTGAGCCGGGGGCGACCAAAGTATTTCGGGAATGTAACCCGGTTATTCCGGGCACACCCCTCGGTGGGGTGTTAGCGAAATAGATGAAATCCCTGCTCAGAGGTGGTGGACAACGGGCGGCTCGGTGGACCTCTCACACGCCAATCGCCGTTCGTTCACACGGGACTGCTGAGCAGTTGCTCCTCGCAATCGACGCTGTCGAGGGTGCGAGGCTCTTGCACAGGAGCGTGCTCATCGCGTCCAGGTGTCCGTCACGGGCGCTGGAGGGAAATCACCTCGCCGACCTTCCGAGGAGCACCACGGCAGGACCGGATCGAAAGCGTCGGGTCTGCGTCGGCTCCATTCGAATGTCACGCGCCGACAAGTCCGCGCACAACTGTCCGACCCACTCGTCATTGGGCACCGCGTCGGGGATGGCCCACGTGTGCAGGAGTACCACCACCACGCCCTGGGGTGCGAGGACGCGAGCACATTCGTTGAGACCGACCGACCGGTCGTTCCACAGTTGGATGTTGTTGACACTGACGACGGCGTCTTGCGAACCATCTGGCAGCGGCAGCGACTCCGCTGCAGCGCGCTCGACCCTCGTGAGGTGCTCCACTCGCGCCCGGCGACACCGAGTGCGGGACCGTTCGACCATCACCGCCGACGGATCGAGGCCGATCACCATGCCGTTCGAAACGCGCCGAGCAGCTGCGACCACACCGACACCCGGTCCGCAACCGATCATCACGACACTGCTGTCAGGCTGTGGGTCCACCAACTCGACCGCCGCGACCTCCATGTCCGCGTTGCCGCTCGCCATCACCGTCGCCATGATGCGGCCGCCCCAGCCATCCCACGGAAGCATGCGATTCAAGATGTCCACTCTGCGATGGTACGACATCAGTCTGCGCCGCCGTCCGGGGCGATGCCCCCGCCCGATTGCGTCACGATCGTTTGAATCCGCCCCAGCCTTTGCGTGACACCTCACCCTTGATGAGGTCCGCTTCCACGTCAGTGGCCGATGCTTCGGGAGCGTGGGTCTCACCCCGACGTATCGACGGCCTTGCAAAGAGCGCACATACCGGGCACTCGGCACTACTGCGGAACACAGCAATCACGTTCTTGTCATGCTCTGGCCGGGGATTTGCCGGTCAGAGCATGACGAGAGCGAAGAACCACACCGTGCAAGCTGTCGATCTGCGTGGCATGGACCGGCGCGTCGTTTAGAGGCTTCCGCCGCCGCTGATAGCGCCTCGCGAGAGTTGGTTCAGCGTTCCGATCTCCGTGTGCTTCCAGTCCGATCGATCCGAGTAGGCAAGCTCGGCGCACGAGGCGTGCAAGAAGTCACCGCCGATCTTCGCCACCGAGTCGGCGTCACGAATGCCAAGTCCGCAGAGCCGGCAAACAACCGCTGATTTGTCAGACATGACGGACCTCCGCGCACGTGGAAAGTGAAGGTCATCCTTCCACGGCTCGGTGTCCTCCGCGCCCTAGCTGCCAGTGAGAATGCGTTCTGTCGGTTTGCATCCTTCAGCTGGTTGGTGGGCGGTGTCAGGCTGAGGGTCTCATCGGGGTTCGTCACGCCCCGTTCCGGAGGGCGATTCGAGTTGCTGCGGTAACAGCGGCTCGGTCA
>CAIXIJ010000073.1 GCA_903919455.1 uncultured Acidimicrobiaceae bacterium
GGTGTGTTGTCTCACGACATAGGCAAGGGATGTCGCGCGTCATAGGCAAGGGTCGGTCGGGTGTCCAAGGCCCGTTTGATCATCACTGCTGTCGTGCTGGAGGGCCGCTCGCAGGCCCAGGTCGCACGCGACTACCGCGTCTCTCAGGCGTGGGTCTCCCGGCTTGTTGCCCGCTACCGCGCCGAAGGCGACACCGCGTTCGAACCACGATCACGACGGCCCCGCACCCGACCCGACGCGATACCAGCCCCGACCGTCGAGCTCGTCCTGGCGTTACGCCGCCAGCTCACCGCCGACGGCCTCGACGCCGGAGCCGACACCATCGGCTGGCATCTCGAACACCACCACCAGACCACGCTGTCACGCGCCACGATCTACCGGATCATCCGCCGCGCGAACCTGGTCGTCGCCGAACCGCGCAAGAAGCCGAAGTCGTCCTACATCCGCTTCCAAGCCGAGCAACCGAACGAAACCTGGCAAGCCGACTTCACCCACTGGCGACTCGCCGACGCCACCGACATCGAGATCCTCACCTGGCTCGACGACCACTCCCGCTACGCCTTGTCGATCACCGCCCACCGACCCGTCACCGGCCCCGCCGTCGTGCGCACCTTCCGCCAGGCGATCGCCACGCACGGGACACCGTTCTCGACCTTGACCGACAACGGTCTGGTGTTCACCGCCCGCTTCGCCAACGGCGGCAACACCTCCCGCAACGGCCTCGAGAAAGAACTCCACAAGCTTCACGTCCGGCAGAAGAACTCACGCCCCAACCACCCCACCACCTGCGGCAAAGTCGAACGCTTCCAAGACACCATGAAACGCTGGCTCCGCGCCCGACCCCCAGCCGCGACCATCGCCGAGCTCCAACGGCATCTCGACGTCTTCGCCGAGATCTACAACCACCACCGGCCACACCGCTCGCTCCCACACCGGGCCACACCCGCGACCGTCTACGCAACACGCCCAAAAGCAGGCCCCATCGACCACCCCACCGGCACCGAGCACCGCGTCCGAAACGACCGTGTTTCCGCCGGCGCCGTCACCCTCCGAGTCGACGGCCACCTTCACCACATCGGCGTCGGGCGAACCCTCGACGGAACCCGCGTCGTTCTCCTCATCGACGGCTACGACGTCCGCATCATCCACGCCACCACCGGCGAGATCATCCGCACCCTCACCATCAACCCCGAACGCCGCTACCACGGCACCGGCAAACCAGTCGGCGGACCCCGCCGCCCCTACGGACCCCGCAAAAACAAGAAATCCGAACCCTGATGAGGGTTCGGATCCTTGCCGATGTCTCGCGACATCACACAGCGCGCTCGAAGGGACTCGAACCCCTAACCTTCTGATCCGTAGTCACGACTGTTGAATCCGCTGGCGTTCGCCAGCGTTCGTCGTGCCTGCTCACCGCGGCTGTCGAGTCCGCCCGCGTCCGCTGAAGTACGCCCCGGATCGTTGGCTTGGCTGTCAACTTGGCTGTCAAGATCACGCCGACGGCGACCGACCCAACACTCCTGTCACCCACCCTGTCAATCCTGGCCGGAGTCCGGCAAAGGGGTGATGACTACACAACTGACTCTCACCACGCCGATCA